>NZ_JBATHX010000079.1:0-2090 GCF_049667265.1 Algibacter sp.
TTTTCGCCAAACACCTCCGCTTAAGGATTGAGCCCGAAATTTTTGAGGAGATAACCGTAAATTTCCTTGCCATGGCTCCACTTTAGAAAATATTGGCTCACCAATTTCATCACCAACGTCCATTACTGAAGTTATTTGTAGAGGCATAATTACTTGAGGAAAATCATCTCTAGGAATGATATCCCCAGGTGAATAATAACTTGTTCCTGGATCAGGATCTGGATCTGGAATTGGAGAAACAGGATCTGGATCATCATTAGGTGAGCATGCCCCAATCGAAAACAGCATAATTACAAACATCGTAAGTATTGCTGCTGTTGTTTGATATATTGTTGTTGTTTTCATAATATTATGTTTTAAGTTAAACTTATCTCAATACTAATATATTTATAGAAGCAGGATACTGCAATGATATCTATCAGTTAGTTGTGGGATTTAGTGAAGGTTTATTTTTATTATATAATCTAAATGGTGAAGCTGACTCTCAGGTGTATTTCTTCGAAGGTAGTTTTTCTGATTATGAAGAAAACAATAAGAAACGTTTAGGTGTAGATTTGATTCCGAAGCGTATTAAGTATAAGAAATTGGTACGATAGTTTTCCCCCAAAAAAAAAAGCTCACTTTTAAGTGAGCTTTTTTTTTATAGAAATTTAATATTGCGTTAATAAGTTTCTTTAAAACTTAATTATCACCATACATATGGCCATCAGTAAAATCTTTATATGGTTTTTCTTCATCCTTTGCAATTTGATCATTCATAGCTTCTAATCGGTCATTTTCTTTTTTTAACTTATAAGATTTTCTAATTCCAAGTAATAATAAAATTCCAAAAAAGATAGTAATAATAACAAGTACAGTAACAATAGTAGACTGACTAATTAAAAAAACAGGGTTAAAATTAAAAAGAGAGAAAATTGCTAGCATATTAATAGCATAAAGGGTGATTTGTTATTAACAAATATAGTGTAAACTTTCAAAATGTATGAATTTATTTATTAACTGTAACATTTTAATAACTATTTATACTTATAAATTGAGCAACATTTAAAAAAAGTTAATTTAATTAAAAAGTAAATATTCATTTACGTTTTAAAAGTGAGATTTTTTAACGAAATTGCTTGTCCGTAAAATTGTTCAACTTAAAAATATAAAATATACTATGGCAGATGATTTTGATTTATTAGAAACCAATTCAAATGAAAAAACCGAAAAAGTAGATGTTAATTGGGGAAAAGCCATTGACACTATGAAATCTAAATTGTCTCAAGAAGATGATCCAGAATCGCGTCAAAAAATATTGAACGCTACTTTGGATGATGTGGTTCATATGGCAGAAAAAGACAGAACAACTCTTTTAGATGCGATTAAAGATTTAACCGACTATCAAGATGAAGTTGGTATTATGTTCGAGAAATTCTCAGCACTAAACGCCACAGAGCAGAAGGTTATTGACGATGCTCAAAAAGCTTTGGAGCGCGCACGCATTGAACTTGAAGATGCCAGAAACAAACCAGATACTTGGTGGAATAACCTTTGGGGCCGTAAAAGTAAAATTAAGAAAGAAGAAGCTGAATATGCCATAGCCGAAAAAACTAGAGCAGGAGCCGATAATAAGGCAAAAGCCATGTTTCAAGAGCGTATTGAAAGTGCCGATGTGCAAACACTTTTAAGCGAATTATCATATAAATCGCAGGCTGCAGTTACACGTTTAAAAAATCGTGAGGTAGAAATTAAAGAAGTAGAAGAAAAGCTGAAAGATGCGATTGTTGAAGCTTCAAAAAATCACACCAAAGCATTAGAGAAGAAAAAAGAAGTAGAAGCGAAGTTAGAAGAAAACTATGCCTTATTAAAACAAGCGCGCCAAGAATTGGAAGATATTGCAGATAAGCAATCTACCGAATATTCTGAAGCTATAGGTAAAATGACCACTTTAGAGCAAAAAGTTGAAGAGCTAGAAGGTTTGAAAAATGCTTACACAACCTTGGCTGCAAGTAAGGATAGTTTTGTTCACAAGCATAATTTAACTATTAAAGTATTAACCTCGTTACGTAGCAACTTGCAAACACACCGTGCAAAATTAAAATCTGATA
>NZ_JBATHX010000080.1:0-22953 GCF_049667265.1 Algibacter sp.
AATAGAGTGAGTGGTTATTTATTTCAATATCGAAAATTTCTTCGATTGTTTTTTTTATGGATTGAATTCTAGGATCGCAAAATTCTATGACTTCTCCTGTGTCTGTAAGAATAACGTGATCATGCTGTCTGTCGAAATAAGATTTTTCATAGTGTGCTTGGTTTTTTCCAAATTGGTGTTTTCTAACCAGCTTACACTCTAAAAGTAATTCGATAGTATTATAAAGTGTCGCTCGGGATACGCGATACTTTTTGTTTTTCATTTTAAGATATAATGATTCTATATCAAAATGTTCTTTATTATTGTAGATTTCTTGAAGTATGGCATAGCGTTCGGGAGTTTTACGATGCCCGTTGCTTTCTAAAAAGCTTGTAAACACACTTTTAACTGTTTCTTGATTTTTTGAATCTGCCGTTTCGTCCATAATTTCGTCGCAAATTTACACTTTTTTTAGAGACTGCTTAGAATATGTTGTTGTAATTTTATTAACTAAATTTAATGCATTTTGAGCTCAATTTTTTAAGTATATCAGGGCTATTACTTAAAATATTAACAAATCAGCATTTATAAATTGTTAAAAAATAAATAATATATTTTAATCTGTATTCTAAACTCTTCTAATCTTATCAATGCCATTAATTTTTTTGAGTTTTTCTAGAAGCTTTTTAATAATGGTATTATTTTTTACTATAACATTAATTTTTCCAGTAAACAATCCATCATTACTTTCAAAACTTATGTTTTTCATATTTACATGCATATTTCCCGAAACTATCTTAGTTATTTCATTTACTAATCCAATATGGTCAATGCCATTTAATTCAATTTTAACTAAGAATTCTTGTTGTGAAGAATCTATCCATTTTGCGGGCATGATTCTGTATGCGTAATTAGATTGTAAACTTACCGCATTTGGACAATTTTTCTTGTGCACTTTAAGCCCTTCGTTAACGGTTAGGAAACCAAAAACACGATCGCCAGGAATTGGGTTACAGCAATTTGCGAGTTTGTAATCTAGCTTTTCTTCATCTTTACCAAAAACAATCGAATCGTATTTTAAAGTAATTTCTTGTTTCTCTATTTCTTCTTTTGAAATAGTTTGTTTTCTAGAAATTTTATTTTTTATATAACTCATTAAAGCATTACTTCGCGAGGAAGCATATCCTTTTAGCATCGTATTATCAATAGAACCTAGCCCAATTCTATAAAATAAATCAAGGCTGGTTTTAAGCTTGAAATAACTTACCATTTCGTTTATAGAACTTTCGTCAAGTGCAATTTTTAATTGTTTTAGTTTGCGCCTAAGAATTTCTTTTCCGTCTTCAGCAATAATTCTCTTATCTTCTTTTAAGGCTGATTTTATTTTACTTCTCGCTCTTGCTGTTGTTGCATAATCAAGCCAGTTTGGATTTGGCTTTACATTTTCAGAAGTGATAATATCCACTTGGTCGCCACTTTTTAATTCATGACTTAAAGGTTCAAGTTTGCCATTTACTTTGGCGCCCCGAGTTTTCATTCCAACCTCTGTATGGATACTAAAAGCAAAGTCTAAGGCTGTTGCACCTTTTGGCAACGATTTTAAATCACCACCAGGTGTAAATACAAATATTTCTTTTGAGTATAAGTTTAGTTTAAACTGCTCAACAAAATCAACTGCATTCATTTCTGGGTTTTCAAGAGCTTCTTGCAATCTGTTAACCCAGCTTTCTAAATTATCTTCTTTTTCGGCGTTTCCTTGTTTGTATTTGTAATGTGCAGCATATCCTTTTTCGGCTATTTCATGCATGCGTTGACTTCGTATTTGAACTTCTACCCAACGGCCTTTTGGTCCCATTACCGTTATGTGTAATGCTTCATAACCTGTTGATTTTGGCGAAGAAATCCAGTCGCGTAATCGTATCGGATTTGGTCTAAAATGGTCTGTAACAATCGAATAAATTTTCCAAGCTAAAAACTTTTCATTTTGAGGATCTGCATCACATTTGTAAATGATACGAATGGCAAATTTATCATAAACTTCATCAAAGGAAACACCTTGGTTAATTATTTTTTTTCGAATAGAAAAGATTGATTTTGGCCTTCCTTTTATAGTGTACCGAAGATTCTCTTTATCGAGCGAATTTTTGATAACATCACTAAATTGATTGATATAATCATCTTGCTCTTCCTTACTTTCTTTTATTTTATCATAAATTTCATTATAAATTTCTGGCTCAGTATACTTTAAACCTAAATCTTCTAATTCTGTTTTAATATTATAAAGTCCAATCCTATGGGCTAATGGCGCATAAATATATAAGGTTTCAGATGCTATTTTGATTTGTTTATCTGGACGCATCGAATCCATAGTTTGCATATTATGAAGTCTGTCTGCAATTTTTATTATAATAACCCTAACATCATCATTTAAAGTTAAAAGCATTTTACGGAAGTTCTCTGCTTGCATGGAAACATCCATGTCTTTTTCTTTACTTAATGACGATATTTTTGTAAGACCATCAACAATAGTAGCAATGGTTTTTCCAAATTTTTTCTCAATATCTTTAATATCGTAATCTGGACTATCTTCAACCACATCATGAAGTAGGGCAGCTGCGATAGAGGTGGCGTCTAAACCAATTTCCTGAGCCACAATTTTTGCCACAGCAAGCGGATGGAAAATATAGGCTTCTCCTGATTTTCTGCGCTGATTTTTATGGCCGTCAAGAGCCACCTCAAAGGCACTACGAATAAGTTTTTTATCATCGTCAGTAAGCGTAGTGTAACTAACTTTTAATAACTGTTTGTAGGCTTTGGCAATTGCTGCATTCTCATTTTCTATAGCTTCCTCTGTCATAAATTAAATGTAACATAAAGAAAATTAACAGCCAACCTCTAATATATTTTTTTTACTAAATTTTTGTTTCATCAGAATTTAAAAATTCTACTAATTTAGTTATGGCTTTTCCACGATGTCCAATTTTGTTTTTTAAACTTAAATCCATTTCGGCAAACGTTTCATTATAGCCATTTGGTTTAAAAATAGGGTCGTAGCCAAATCCTTTTTCGCCATATTTGGATGCTGTAATTTCACCTTGGCAAATCCCTGTAAATGTGTGTAATTTATTATTAAGATGAAGGGCAACCACCGTTTTAAATTGGCCATTTCTATTATTTTTTTTTCTTAAGGCGTCTAAAAGTTTATTCATGTTGTTATTAGAATCTCGCTGGTCTCCAGCATAGCGAGCCGAGTATACTCCTGGAGCGCCGTTTAATGCATCAACTTCAAGGCCCGTATCATCGGCAAAACAATCATAGCCATAATTATTCTTTACATATTCAGTTTTTTGAATAGCATTTCCCTCGATGGTATTTTGTGTTTCAGGAACATCTTCAAAACAACCAATTTCTTTTAAACTTAATAGTTTTATGCCGTGCGGAATTAAGGCTTGTACTTCTTTAAGTTTATTTAAGTTATTAGTTGCAAATACAAGTTCCATAATTTAAAGATTTAAGAATTCAAAAATACTACTTATTGATTTTAAACGATATAGAGAATCTAGAAATTTAAAAAGAAAAAAATATCTCGTTTTTATGACCATTGTTAGTTTTATTTCTTCAAAAAACTTGTATATTAGGATTGAAATTTAACATTAAAACGAGAACGGATATGACAGTAAACATTCAGTATGTAGGTGTAGATGTAAGCGAAACGCTTTCAGCTTTCACAAAAGAGAAATTAGAAAAATTATTTAACAAATATGAGTTTTTAATAAATGCTACGGTTAACTTTAAACAGGATGAAAAAGACCATAATAATGGTAAAATTTGTAATATAGAATTGAGTTTACCAGGACCTAGGATTTTTGCTACGTCAAATGAGCGTAATTTTGAAGTTTCAGTAAGAGAAACGATAGGTGATTTAGAGCGCCAACTTAAAAAACGAAAAGAGGTTTATAAAACACATTAAAAATGACGGAAGCCTTAAGACAGGTGACCGAATAAAAAAAGATGGCTAGGAAATATTTTTTTAGTCATCTTTTTTATTTTCTATATTCGAGTTAGCACTAAAAACTGCGACTTCCAAATCACTGATGATGATAGGGTTCATTCTTTAAAATGGTAAATCCTCTATAAAGTTGCTCAATAAAAAATAAGCGAATCATTTGGTGTGAAAATGTCATTTTTGATAATGATAATTTTCCATTTGCTTGTTTGTAAACATCTTCAGAAAAGCCATAAGGACCACCAATCACAAATACCAATTGTTTAATTCCTGAGTTCATGTGTTTTTGTAAATATATTGAAAAGGCTACAGAATCATATTGTTTTCCATTTTCATCCAACAAAATTAAAGCATCCGAAGTACTCACTTTATTCAAAATAAGGGCACCTTCTTTCTGTTTTTGTTGAGTTTCACTTAAATTTTTAGAATTTTTTATGTCAGGAATAATTTCTAAATTAAAATTAATATAATACCCCAAACGCTTAATATAATCTTCAATTAAGGCCTTAAGTTGTTTATTATCAGTCTTGCCGATGGAAATGAGTTTAATAGTCATAAATGCAAAATTACCATTTCGTATTTATGAATAATGCATTTAAATAAGAAAAAATTATAAAATTCATAAATGTAAAATTTAATTTAGTGAATCTATTTCTTATTTTTGTTCACACTAACTAACAAAATACTATGATTACACAAGAGCAGTTTGATAAAGAAGTGAAAATGATTATTGAAAATGCCATTAGAGAAGATGTAGGTGATGGTGATCATAGTTCATTAGCTTGTATCCCTGTGAATGCTCGGGGAAAGGCTAAACTTTTAGTAAAAGATAAAGGGATTATTGGCGGTGTAAATTTTGCTAAAAAAGTGTTTGCATACGTTGATAAAAACTTAAAGCTTGATGTCCGTATTGAAGATGGTACTGAGGTAACCTTTGGTGATATTGTAATGTATGTTGAAGGCCCATCACAATCCATTTTAAAAGCTGAACGTACGGTTTTAAATGCAATGCAACGTATGAGTGCTATTGCTACTAAAACTAGAATGTTTGTGGATTTAATTGAAGGCACAAAAACTAAAATTTTAGATACCAGAAAAACTACACCAGGAATTCGTGTATTAGAAAAATGGGCTGTTAAAATTGGTGGTGGCGAAAACCATAGGTTTGCACTTTATGATATGATTATGCTAAAAGACAACCATATCGATTTTGCTGGAGGTATTACTAAGGCTATTGAAATGTCCAAACAATATTTAACGGATACTGATAAAGATTTGCTAATAATGGTTGAAGCTAGAGATTTAATCGAAGTTCAAGAAATTCTTAATAACGAAGGTATTTATAGAATTCTTTTAGATAATTTTGATTACGAGGATACTAGAAAGGCTGTTAAGTTAATAGGTGATAAATGTTTAACTGAATCTTCGGGTAATATTAATGAAACAACCATAAGACATTATGCTGAGTGCGGCGTAAACTACATTTCTTGTGGTGCATTAACACATTCTGTATATAACATGGATTTAAGTTTAAAGGCTATAAAGTAATTTTATAACTTTTATATCCTTTTTTAATTTTAATAACCAGTCTTTATTTTAATAACTTTGCTATAAATAAAAACGCAAATTATTAATGTCTAAATCGCTTGAAGATAAACTAGATAAAATCCCATTGATTAATATCTTGGTGCGGTTTTTAAAACGATTAAAATTACCTGGTCTTGAAGGTTTGTCGTTTTTCGATTTACTTGTTCTGTATATTACAGGAATTGTTAAAGGTGCTCTTACCACAAGAGCAAGTGCCATTGCTTTCAGTTTTTTCACAGCCCTATTTCCTTTTTTATTATTTGTTTTAATCATCATTCCTTATGTGCCAATTGACGATTTTAAAATAGAGTTTTTACATTTTTTAGAATCTTTTTTACCGCCAAGCACGTCTGATTTTTTCTTTGAAAATATTTTTGAAAACATAGACCAATCGCAACGTGGTGGTTTGTTGTCTTCGGTTTTTGTATTATCAATTGCTTTAATGGCAAACGGTGTAAATGCTGTGTTTTCAGGTTTTGAAACCTCGTATCACGAGCAGTTAACACGAAACGTTTTTAAACAATATATGTATGCGCTGAGTATTGCATTAATATTAGCTTTTCTACTTATTATTACCATTATAGTTTTAGGGTATATACAAATTTATGTTGTTCAAGGATTGCTTCATGCGCTCGAGGATAGAGGGTATCAGGTAGATTCGGAAGGTGTATTTTGGACAAACGTTGTACAATATTTATTTTTTGTTGTCATGGTCTATATCGCCACAGCAACGTTATATTATTTTGGCACTAGAGAAGGGCGTGAATCTAGTTTCTTTTCTGTTGGTGCTTTGTTTACAACACTTTTAATTATGCTCACTTCGTATTTATTCGGTGTTTACATTGAAAATTTCGGACAGTATAATAAATTATATGGTTCTATTGGCGCCTTATTAATTTTACTTTTTTACCTGTGGCTGAATTCTAATATTTTATTATTGGGTTACGAGCTTAATGCCTCTTTAAATAAGCTTAGGAAAAACTTTTAATTATGAAGAAGACAATTTGGTTAGTATTATTATATTTTTTGTCGCTCTCGGTGCAATCCCAAGATATTTTTGGAAAATGGAAAACTGTAGATGATGAAACGGGAGCACATAAATCGATTGTAGAAATCTACAAAAAGAATGGTAAAATATTTGGAAAAGTTATTGAAATACTAAAGCCGTTTGATGAGAAAACCCTTTGTCAAAATTGTGAAGGTGAATATAAAGATAAACCAATTTTAGGTTTTGAAATTATTAAAGACCTTCAAAAACAGGGAGAATATTATAAGAACGGAACCATTTTCGATGCTGAAAATGGAAAAGAATATAGATGTAGATTAAAGCTAGTTGAAGAAACAGGTAAACTTCAAGTTCGTGGCTATATTGCGTTTTTATTTCTTACCCAATATTGGATTCGCCATAAATAATTCATTTTTTATAAAACCTAAACTATATACAGCTTGCATTTTATAGACGTTATAATTCCTATTCCGCTTCAAAAGCTATTTACATATAGCATAACCCATGCTGAAGCTGATTTTTTAATGGTAGGTATGCGTGTTGCGGTTCCTTTTGGCAAGTCTAAAATTTATACAGGCATTGTTTATGGAATTCATAATAATGAACCCACGGCTTATGAGGCCAAAGATATTCAGCAGATATTAGATGAAACGCCAATTGTAAATGACATACAATTAAAACTTTGGCAATGGATTGCTAGTTATTACATGTGTACTTTGGGCGATGTAATGAGAGCTTCCTTGCCTAGTGCTTTTATATTAGAGAGCGAAACGGTAATCACAAAAAATACTATTAAAACTATTGACGAATCTATTTTAAAGGATGATGAGTTTTTAGTTTACGAAGCATTGCATCATCAATCCAGTTTAAAGATTCATGATATTTCTAACATTCTTGATAAAAAGAATGTGCTTTCAGTTATTAAAAGACTTATTGAAAAAGAAGCTATTTCGGTTGAAGAAGAAGTTTATGAAAAGTACAAGCCTAAATTAGTACGTTATGTAAAGTTGCATGCCAATTTTTCTACTGAAAATGCCCTTAAAAAATTGCTTGATGAATTAAGTAGAGCACCAAAACAAAGTGATGTGGTCATGACCTTGTTTTCAATTTCAGCTAAAACAAAAAAGCCTGTGAAGGTTTCAGATTTGGCGAATGAAAGTGGGGCTTCATCGGCTATAATAAAATCTTTAGTTGATAAAGGGATTCTTGAAGAATATCATATTCAAATGGATAGAGTGGAGTATTCTGGTGAAGAAACAGAAGCTTCAAAACGGCTAAATGAATATCAGAAAGTAGCATTAACCGAAATCCAAGAATCTTTTAAAACACATCCTGTTACTTTATTACATGGTGTAACATCTTCTGGTAAAACAGAGGTTTATGTAAAACTTATTGAAGATGCTATAAAAGAAGGAAAACAGGTTTTGTATCTACTTCCGGAAATTGCATTAACCACCCAGTTGGTAACAAGGCTTCAAAATTACTTTGGAGAACAGGTAGCTGTTTTTCATTCGAAATATTCCACTCACGAGCGTGTTGAGGTTTGGAATAATGTACTGCACAATTCCGCAAAAGCGAAAATAGTTTTAGGAGCGCGTTCGTCCATATTTTTACCGTTTAATAATTTAGGGCTCATAATAGTTGATGAAGAGCATGAGCAATCTTTCAAACAATTTGATCCAGCGCCACGCTATCATGCACGAGATACTGCGGTTGTTTTAGCTCACATGCACGGTGCAAAAACGCTTTTAGGTTCGGCAACACCCAGTTTAGAAAGCTATTTTAACGCCAAGCAAAATAAATACGGTTTTGTTGAAATAACGAAGCGGTATAATGACGTCTTGATGCCAGATATTGAGTTGGTTGATATTAAAGATGCCTTGAAAAAGAAACGTATGAAAGGGCATTTTAGCGATAGACTTATCGAGGAAATGACTGAAACTTTAAAAGAAGGGCATCAAATTATCCTGTTTCAAAATAGACGAGGCTTTTCACCTATTGTAGAGTGTAAAACCTGCGGTCATTCACCACAATGTACAAACTGCGATGTGAGTTTAACGTATCATCAATACAGAAATCAATTACGATGCCATTATTGTGGTTATAATGCTGCGATGATGCAAGATTGCGAAGCTTGTGGAAGTCAAGATTTAGATAATAAAGGTTTTGGAACCGAGCAAATTGAAGAAGAAGTAAAATTGTTGTTTCCAGAGCATAAAGTGGCACGAATGGATTTGGATACCACACGTGGAAAATATGGTTACGAAAAAATAATTACGGCTTTAGAGCAACAGGAAATTGATATTTTGGTAGGCACACAAATGCTAACCAAAGGTTTGGATTTTAGAAACGTCAAGTTAGTAGGTATTATGAATGCTGATAACATGCTTAACTTTCCTGATTTTAGAGCACACGAACGTAGTTTTCAACTCATGTTGCAAGTTTCGGGTAGGGCAGGACGAACCGAAGAGCGCGGCAAGGTGCTTATTCAAACGTATAATCCGCATCATAATATTTTGCAGCAAGTATCTACCAATAATTATGTGGATATGTTTAACGAGCAAATGAACGACCGGTATAATTTTAAATATCCGCCAGTTTATAAGCAAATTAAAATTACATTAAAACACAAGGATTATAATAGGGTTGAAACGGCTTCTATCTGGTTTGCTAAATCGTTAAGACAAGTTTTTCAAGATAACGTTTTAGGGCCTGAATCGCCACCAATTGCTAGGATTAGAAATCAGTTTCATAAAAACATATTGGTAAAAATTCCGAAGCAACAATCATTGGCAAAAACAAAAGAAGCTATTATTAAAATTAATAACAGCTTCTTTAGTATAAAAGATTTTCGGTCGGTTAGGGTTAATCTAAATGTCGATAACTTTTAATTCAGTATTGTTGGTAGTGCTTAAATATTATTTAAAGCATCAACTAATTGGGTCTTTTTATTTCTACTTAAAGGAATTTCATAAGCGCCAACTTCAACATTTTTACTGTTGAATCTGTCAATCTTATCTAGATTCACGATGTAAGATTTATGAATTCTTAAAAATTTCCCTTCAGGTAATTCAGCTTCGAAAGATTTCATTGTAGAAAGTACTACTAAGCTGTTTTCTTCGGTAACAAGTTTTACATAATCACCAAGAGCTTCAATCCATTTAATGTCCTTAATATATACTTTACGTTTTTTAAGGTTGCTCTTTACAAAAATATGCTCGCCTTCTTCTTCGTTAAAGTCTAAAGTCAGTCTATGCTGCTCTAAAGCTTTATCTACAGAGGTATTAAAACGTTCTCTTGTAATTGGTTTATGTAAGTAATCGGTAGCGTCGTAATTAAATGCTTTAAAAGCATATTCGGTTTTACCGGTTACAAAAATAATTTGGGGTTTGTTGTTTAATACGTCTAAAAGTTCAAATCCATTTAGCACTGGCATTTCAATGTCTAAAAAAATTAAGTCTACTTGATGCGTATTTAAACCATTTTTAGTTTCTAAAGCACTACTGTACTCTGCTATTAAGTTGAGAGAGGGGTGATTCTCTACAAGCTTAACAATAGAGAGACGTTGTATTGCTGAATCGTCTACTACTACACAGTTTAAAGTCATAACATTTATATTATTTCGGTTAAGATATCGACAATAGTACGAATAATTCGGTTAAAAACCAAAAAACATCGTTAAAATGCGTAATTTAACATTTCTTTAACGTTTTGAAGATTCTAATTATTAATATACAAAAACATTGCCAGAATTGTAAATTATATTTATTTTTGCAGCCAAATTTAATAATTAAAACGATTTTTATGAATCATTATGAAACTGTTTTCATCTTAAATCCCGTTTTATCTGAAGATCAGATAAAGGAGACAGTAAAGAAATACGAAGATTTTCTTGTTTCGAACGGCGCTAAGATGGTATCAAAAGAAGATTGGGGACTGAAGAAATTAGCTTACCCAATCCAAAACAAGAAAAGTGGCTTTTATCATTTATTTGAGTACACTGTTGCTGGAGAAGTAATTAACCCTTTAGAAGTTGAGTTTAAACGTGATGAGCGTTTTATGCGTTATTTAACCGTTGCGTTAGATAAGCACGCTATTTCTTGGGCAGAGAGAAGAAGAGTTAAACTTAAAGCAAAAGCGTAACCATGGCTACATCAATAGAACAACAATCAAAAGGAAAAAAAGACGGCGAAATTAGATATTTAACGCCTCTTAATATCGATACTAATAAGACTAAGAAATATTGTATGTTTCAAAAGTCTGGTATTAAGTATGTAGATTACAAAGATCCAGATTTTTTAATGCGTTTTATAAACGAGCAAGGTAAAATTTTACCTCGTCGTTTAACAGGTACGTCATTAAAGTATCAAAGAAAAGTGGCTGTAGCTGTAAAAAGAGCACGTCATTTAGCATTAATGCCTTACGTAGGAGATTTATTAAAATAAAATACCGATAACAATGGAACTTATATTAAAACAAGACGTTGAAAATTTAGGATTTAAAGACGATGTTGTAACAGTTAAGAACGGTTATGGTAGAAATTTTTTAATTCCTCGTGGACAAGCAATATTAGCTACTATATCTGCAAAGAAAGTTTTAGCAGAAAACTTAAAGCAACGTGCTTATAAAGAAAAGAAAATAGTTGATGATGCTAATATAATTGCAGAAGCAGTTAAAGCATTAGAAATTAAAATACCTGCAAAAGTTGGTACAGGAGACAAATTATTTGGATCTGTAAACAACATTGATGTTGCAGCGGCTTTAGAAAAAGAAGGACAATCAATAGATAAAAAATTCATAACAGTAACTACTGTTAAGCGTTTAGGTAGATATACTGCTGTAGTGCGTTTACATAGAGAAGTATCAGTTGATTTAGAATTTGAAGTTATAGCACAAGCTTAAACTTTTAAAGAATATATTTTGAAAGCCTCAACCTAGTTGGGGCTTTTTTTGTAAAATTTTTAAGATTTCCTCTCGATTATTTTCGGGATTACAGAAAAAAAATTGAATTTTCAATGAAGTACGCAAGACTTACAAAGGAACAGTTTGAAGAATTACACCAGGAGTTCATTAACTTTTTAGCTACACAATCAATAACTGCAGATGAGTGGACAAATTTAAAAGCCAATAAACCAGATTTGGCAGAAATGGAATTGGATGTGTTTAGCGATTTAATTTGGGAAGGTGCTTTAAATAAAGCTGAATATATTGAGCATTTTGCACCGAAGCACATGTATTTATTTCATTTAGATAAAGCTGTTATGCATGCTATTGTTGTGAACATTAAAAACGATGTAGATATTACAACTCAAGAAGGTTATAATTGGCTACGTGAAAATTTAATGGACGAAAATGTTGAGTTTTTGCAGGCTGATAAAGCATATAGCGAAAATAAAAATTTAGATAAGTTCAAAATGATTGAACAAGGAGCATCCATTACAAAAGGCGAATTGTTTAATTATTTTAATAAACTAATAAATTAATTTTTGTCATTCCTGCGAAGGCAGGAATCTGTTTCAATTTAAACTATTATTTTTGTCATTCCACACTTGATGCGGAATCCACTTTGAAAGTATTGTAATCATTAAAAAGACACCCGTTTTTACGGGCATATTATGGCTCAAAAACCAAGCATCCCAAAAGGAACCAGAGATTTTAATCCGGAAGAAGTAGCAAAACGAAACTATATTTTTAATAGCATTCGTGGTGCATTTGAAACGTTTGGATTTCAACCTATTGAAACTCCAAGTTTTGAAAACTCGGAAACCTTAATGGGAAAGTATGGTGATGAAGGTGATAGACTTATTTTTAAGATTTTGAATTCTGGCGATTATTTATTAAAAGCTGATGAGCTAGCTTATGCTGAAAAAGATTCAAATAAACTAACTTCATCAATATCAGAAAAAGCCTTACGCTACGATTTAACCGTTCCATTTGCTCGCTACGTAGTCCAACACCAAAACGAGATAGAATTCCCCTTTAAACGTTACCAAATCCAACCTGTTTGGAGAGCTGATAGACCACAAAAAGGACGTTTTAGAGAATTCTTTCAATGTGATGCTGATGTGGTTGGAAGTAAGTCGCTTTGGCAAGAGGTTGAGTTTATTCAATTATATGACACGGTTTTTTCAGCTTTAAAACTGGAAGGTGTTACCATAAAAATTAACAACAGAAAAATACTTTCAGGCATAGCAGAAGTTATTGGTGCAAGTGATAAATTAATAGATTTTACAGTTGCTTTAGATAAACTTGACAAAATAGGCGAGGAGAAGGTAAAAGAAGAAATGCGTTCTAAAGGTATTTCAGATGAAGGAATTTCAAAATTGCAACCATTGTTTACATTGTCTGGTTCTTTTGAATCGCAAATTGAAAGTTTAAAAGGTATATTATCATCTTCCGAAGAAGGTAAAAAAGGTATTGAAGAATTAGATTTTATAAACAAAGCCATTTCTGAGTTAAAATTAAACACAGCAACATTGCAATTGGATGTTACTTTAGCTCGTGGACTAAACTATTACACAGGCGCTATTTTTGAAGTATCTGCTCCCGAAAAAGTAAACATGGGTTCAATTGGTGGCGGAGGTCGTTATGATGACTTAACAGGTATTTTTGGATTGAAAGACGTAAGCGGTGTTGGTATTAGTTTTGGTTTAGATCGTATTTACTTAGTACTTGAAGAGTTGAATTTATTCCCAGAAACAGTTTCTAAAAATGTGGACGTTTTATTTATAAACTTTGGCGATAAAGAAGCTCTATTCAGTTTAAAAGCGATTAAACAGTTACGTGCCCAAGGTATCCATGCAGAATTGTATCCTGATGCTGCTAAAATGAAAAAACAAATGAACCATGCGAATAAACGTGCTATTCCATTTGTGGTTTTAGTTGGCGATCAAGAAATAGAATCGAATACGTATACTTTAAAAAATATGGTTTCTGGTGACCAAGTTAAAATGTCACTTGAATCCTTAATAAACCTTATAAAATAAAAAAAGTCCCGAACGTCAATTCAGGACCTGAATAGTATCTAAGATTGGGAGTATTTATTTTAAAGTGACTAACTCAAATAATTAATTAACCTTTCAATACTTTTATTGTGTTTGTACTTTACAAAGGATGTAATAAGTACAATTTTCCGTTTATTACTAAGTGTCAAGTGTTTACGTTGCTAATGTACAATAAAATTTTGAATAAACACGATTAAATGCAAAAAAACACGATTAAACGCAAAAAAGTCCTGAATGTGAATTCAGGACTTTTTGCGTTATTAAGTATCGGTTAGGTTTGAGATTTATCAAAAACCTACACCAATTCAATTCATTTATTTAACTAATACTGATTTAGATATAATGTTTTTTTCAGTTTTTAATCTAATGATGTATGTACCTGCATTGATTTGTTTTGCAGGAAGTTCAATATAATTATCTCTGTTAGCCAGATTTGATTCAAAAACCATTTGTCCTAAAACATTATACAATTTAGCATTTTGTATAGTTATTAACTTAGGGTTATTGATAATAATACTTTCACTATCATTTGATAAATAAACTTCTAAATTGGAGTTTTCAATATCATTAATTCCTAATGCTTGTTGATTAGTAAACGTAATTTCAAAACGATCTAAATGTTCTCCTGCCTCTAAATGTACATCATAAACACTATCTTTTAAATCGTGATAAATATTAAGCACTTTATCATGCAGATAGACCATTAAACTCGTGGGTGCATTTTCAAGTTTATCTAAAGTAATAGAATTTACACCACTACTTTTTGTATGAATACCTAATGGTAGTGAAGCTTGTTCATTAATTTCGTCTGTAGCTTGAATGGTATATTTATCACTATTAATCATCCAATACATATCATCCATTTGATCGTCGTTATATAGCGCATCATAGCCCCAATCGTAACCATATGAACTATTATCGTCTAATGTCGCTAATAGCTGTCTATGTATAGTGTTTACAGAGTTAAAACCAATTCTAAGCTTTAAACGTGTATCTTTATTTTCCACTTTTGTTGAAGCGGTTTTATTACTTTTCGAATTATCAGACTTAGTGAATACTGAATTAATGTTGTCTTCAACTTGAAAAACACGTTGGCTATTATTGAAGTTCACCATACCATCAGCTTCAGCTTTTACAAAGAAACCTTGACCAACAGGAATATATCTACCTGGTATTTTTGTTGGTGTACCTCCAGTTGCTACATCCGGATCATTAGTCCCTAGAGACGCGGCAGGTACTCCACCAGCTAGTGTATATGTTGCATATCCACCTTGATATTCACTTAAATTATGTGAGCCACCGCCCCAATGTTCCCAGAAATATAATGTTCCCGTGGTTGCACCAGTTCCTGAAATTGTGGCACCGTTATCTAATATAAATTTGTGTGCATCAATTGCAGAGGCATATGGGTTACCAACTAAATACGCGTTACCATTATTTATTGGTAAATTAATGTCACCGTTATTTGGTTTCCCTTCTAAAACATAGTTCTGATTTGTTGTTATAGAACCAGTACCAGGGCCTTTCATGGTGAAACCTTCACCTGGTTTTAACGTTCCTGTACTACGTACATGTTGCCATTGCGAGTAGTTATTACTTAGTCTGTTGCTATATTTCCAAATCCAATAGTCTGCAATTCCAACTGGAGATGCCGTACCATTATATCCTGATGATGAGAAATTAACATCAAAAACATCTTTAACTGTATAGTTATTATTGTTTGTAGAGTTATTTGTTACACCAACTGGCATTGACCAATAATTATAGGTATAAGTATCTGCCGTACCTTGTTGGTCTTTTTCTAAAGAACCAGAACTGGTTGGGTCTAAATAACTATCTGCTCCTTGTACTAATTGAGATTCGCCTTCAAGATCAATTTTACCGTCTAATTTTAAATACCAGCTTACATTAAGTTCAGAATCATTTAAAACTTTAAATTCAATAGGAGTAGAGCTTGCATCTTGCGCGTCTATAATTAATCCAACTTGGTTTAGGCTACTATCAATATACACATCATTATGTTGTATTTTAACAATGGCACTTGCATTTAATGCATCATTTCCATTAATACCTTTTTTAGCATCGTTAGCCGCTACCTCTAATCGTCCGCTTGTTTGCGTAACAAATGGTAGTGGCGCAGATTGTTCTGCAATTACTTTGGTATTGTACATTCTTGCACCAGAGCCTTCATCAATTTCTGGAGTGGTTAAATCGTCCAATACATTATCTTTAAAAGCATCCATTCTGTAATACCTTTTCAAGTTATCCCATACTAATGGAATATTTGTAGACTCATCCACATAGTTTGTTACATCTGTTGGGATAATAGCACCTTTAATAATACCTCCATTATTCTCAATTTCTTGATAAACTATTTTCTGAAGTTCGTTTTCAGTAAGGGCTTTAAAGAATACACGGGCTTCATCAAGATAACCCCTATAATATTTGTCATTTGTACTTGCATGTCTACCTAACGTTAAGTTAGAAGTATCAGCAGCTAAAGATCCGGATACAGGTGTACTATTTATTTCTTGTCCATTAATATATAGTTTCATTATACTATTTGTGTTGCTGTAAGTTACTGCAACGTGCACCCATTGATTTGGTGTAAGAAATGGACCAGTAATAGCTACTGAACCTGTTTTTGCTATTAATTTATCAAGAGGATTAATTTGAATACTTAAATTATTTTGACCCATAATTATTTGAGAATTAACACCTGCAGTTTCAGAAGGTTTAATCCAAGCCATTAAAGTAGCTTCACTCCATCCACTCATTACATTAGTATCTTCTACATAATCATTTCTACCATCAAAATACAGATCTAATTTTTTCTGTAAATCTCTAGGAGATCCTATTGCGCTGTCGTTAGTGTCAAATAAATCAACTATACCATCGCCATCGCTATCTGTTGTATCGTCTATTAAACCATCATTATTAGCATCTAAATCGGCATAATGTGTTTTAGAAATATCGAAAGTTGAACCATCAGATGTGGTATCAATATAATCTGGTATTCCATCACCATCAGTATCCGCCACATAATGTGGTGCTGAACCCTGATCTAAATTACCATATTCATTAGCTCCGGAACCATGATCATATATATCAAGGATACCATCTCCAAAATATTCTAAGGTTCCATCACTATCATCATCTTTTGCTCTAAATGCTTCAGTATCTGCGCCGTCGCCAACACCATCACCATTAATATCGCCATCACCGTTGTCAAAAATAAGGTTTCCGAAAACAGAACGTTGTGTTTTCGCCTCATCCACATCAAAAACGGAATCATTATCACTATCTAAATCTTTATAATTTGGAACGCCATCGTTATCAGAATCCAAAGGACTTGTATTTTCGAAGGCATCATGCATACCGTTACCGTTAACATCTGTAAATGAGCTCAACGGAATTGTTCCAGTACCTACACTTTCACTTCCAAAACCAGCTTCAACAATATCAGGAATACCGTCGTTATCAGAGTCTAAATCAAAATAATCCGGGATAGAATCGCCATCCGTATCTGCACAAGTTGCAGGAATAACAAATAATTGAACATTATCAATAAAGTTACCAGAACTTGTAGAACCTGAAGCACTATTAAGTACCGTGAACGTCAGTCTTGTTGTGGTTTGACCCGCTGGAACGGTATACGTACCCGAATGTAGGGTCCAAGATGAATCTCCTGCCGAGGTAAAATCACCATTAGCCGTTAATGTTCCGCTAGGGTCTCCTATCATTAAACGTACAATATCTTCAGAAGAACTTCCTGAATACCCCGTACGTTTACGATGAGCAAAGGACCATTGTAATACATCGCCGGGTGTAGACACTACATCTTGGTATAAACCATCGTTTGTAGTGGCATTTACTTCCGCCCATTGTGTTCCTGAGTAGGCTTGACCGCCAGCATCATTACCGGCTCCTTGGCTATTATGCCATATTTCTAAATAATTATTTGAAGGATCTGCACTTAACCAGTTTGGTATATGAGAGGCATCACCTTTCCAGATACCAGAGGAACCAACAACATCTGTTGCACCACCATCTAAACCAGAGCTTACTATATCTAAATCTTCAAAATCAGCATTTGACAAGGGTGGATTTACTATAGCGGCACATTCATCAGTATCTAAAATACCATCATTATCGTCATCAATATCAACACTATCGGTAACCCCATCAAAATCACTATCGCCATCAAAAAACACAAGTTCTTCCTTAATTACAATATTATCAAAATAATTGTTTTCATTTTTATCTGATTGGCCTACAAATCTAAATTGAGCATTTGTTGGAAAATTATAGCTTGAATCAAGTATAAAGGTAAAGTTGAAAGGGTTTGATGCACCAACAGCAGGGCCAAAATCACTAGGACTTCTGTATGCTTTTAGAATTGTCCAAGAAGATCCATCATAGTATTCAAGATCAAATCCTTCGTTATTGTCAATACCGTTTCCCTTATAACAAAATGTTATAGAAATACTGGCGTATGAGCTTACATCTAAAGCAGGTGATGTTGCAACACTATCACTACTCCCTTTATCATCTTTAACATATATGGCACCACCACCTCCACATGCGTAACTTGTAGAAGAGTCATAATCGGCATTTTTTCCAAATGTCCAGCCTTGGTCACCCGATTCAAAATCATAATCGCCAATTATATCTTGTGCTTGGGTATTAAGCCCCAAGAGTAGCGCACAACTTAATATAGTTGTGGTTACAGTTCTTGTTTTGTTTCGAAAAATTGCGTTTGTATTTAAAAATAAATACTGGCAATACAGAGTAATTTTTTCCATAAATTGTAAATTAAGATAGATTGGGGCTATCATATATAGGACAAATATAGGATAAAGTTCTACGAAATACTAAATATATCGATGAAATACATATATTTTGTGCAGTTCGTCGATTTTTCGTAGTAAAATTCACTATAATTTATTTTTAAAAGATGCGTACTTTTTATGAGTTAATTGTGTTTAACTTAAGAATTAGACACCCAGATTTAATTTGAAAAGCATTATTTCTGAATAATTTCGTTTTTGAAGATTTTTTGGTTATAAATTTATATTGGTTAGAACTATAGATTACTCAAGCTTATAATATATTTTAAAGTATTTTAGTCGCTTTGAAATATTTTTTTTAATGTGGTTACAGTGCTATTGAATCTAAATGCTTATTCTGTAATTATGTGAATTAATAATGGCATATTTTACTTAATACATAATTTTTTACATTCCAATTTGTCAAATTGGTAATTTTCATATTTCTACGTAATATTTTTTATTATACGTATATAAAACTAAGTATAAATACTTAATTTTGTATTATAAAATGCGTAGATATGCAAAATATTGTTGTTATTGGTAATGGAATGGTTGGATATAAATTTTGTGAAAAATTTGTTTCGCACTCCAATAGGAAAGATTTTAAACTTATTGTTTTTGGCGAAGAGCCCAGACCAGCGTATGATAGAGTACACCTGAGCGAATTTTTTGAAAATCAAGATGCTAAAGCCTTAGAAATGGCATCTGCAGAATGGTATGCCGAAAATGACATTGAATTAATTGTAGGTGAGCGCGTATCAGATATACACCGGCCAACAAAAACCATAACAACGGCTACAGACCAAAAATTTTCGTATGACTTTTTAGTATTAGCTACAGGCTCCTCCGCTTTCGTTCCTCCTATTAAAGGCGTTGAAAAAGAAGGTGTTTTTGTATACAGAACCATTGAAGATTTGGAAGGCATGCTTGCTTATGCATCGAAGCTAAAAGCAAAGAATCCCAATGCAAAAGCTGCGGTGCTTGGTGGCGGATTATTAGGGTTGGAAGCCGGTAAAGCAGTTATGGATATGGGTTTAGAACCTCATATTGTAGAGTTTGCACCAAAATTAATGCCTAGGCAATTAGATTCTAGAAGTAGTCAAGTACTACAACTAAAACTTGAATCTATTGGGTTGAATATTCACTTAAGTAAGGCTACCAATCAAATTTTGGGCAATGGCGCTATTACCGGAATGGAATTTGGAGAAGACGATGTCATAGATGTTGAAATGCTTGTTATTTCAGCAGGTATCAGACCCCGAGATGAATTGGCTAAAACCTGTAATTTAGAGATGGGAGTTCGTGGCGGCATTGTAGTTAATAATAAAATGCAAACCTCAGATGATTGCATTTATGCCATTGGTGAAATTGCGTTATACAACCAAATGATTTATGGTTTAGTGGCTCCTGGTTATGAAATGGCTACTGTAGCGGTTGATCAAATTCTTGGGAAACCTGAGCGTTTAATGGCCGATGCTATTGATATGTCTACCAAATTAAAATTAATAGGCGTTGATGTTGCAAGTTTTGGCGAACCATTTATGCCGGCATCAAAAGGGCATTCTGTTATTTTTGAAGATAAAACCAAACATTTATATAAACGTATTAATGTAAGTCATGATGGTAAAACCTTACTAGGAGGTATTCTAGTTGGTGATGCCTCTGATTATAATATGTTGCACCAAATTTATTTAAATGGAATGGCTATTCCAGAAAACCCTGCGGAGCTAATATTACCTGCTAGTGAAGGCGGTAAGTCTTTTGGTAGCGTAATGGACTTGCCAGAAACGGCTCAAGTATGTTCGTGCGAGAGTATTTCTAAAGGCGATATATGTTGTTCTATAACTGAAAATGGAAGTAATAATTTAGGCGATGTTATCGCTAAAACAAAAGCAACAACAGGCTGCGGAGGTTGTAAACCTATGGTGGTTGATTTAGTAAACGAAACTTTAAAATCGTTAGGAAAAGAAGTTAAAGAAACGGTTTGTGAACATTTTAATTTTAATAGACAGGAACTTTACGATTTGATAAAAATTAATAAAGTTGCAAATTACGAAGAAGCTATTAATTTATTTGGTGAAGGTCATGGTTGTGAAGTCTGTAAGCCTGTATTAGCATCTATTTTTGCAACAATTACTATGGAAACTGCTAACCGTCAGCCTACCATACAAGATACAAACGATCGCTTTTTGGCAAATATTCAGCGTAATGGAACGTACTCGGTGGTTCCGAGAGTTGCAGGTGGTGAAATTACCCCGGACCAATTGATTACCATTGGAGTAGTTGCTAAAAAATACGATTTATATACAAAAATTACGGGCGGACAACGTATTGATTTATTCGGCGCTCAAATACATGAATTACCACTTATTTGGAAAGAGTTAATTGATGCTGGGTTTGAAAGCGGACATGCCTACGGAAAATCGTTACGTACAGTGAAAAGTTGCGTGGGCTCTACTTGGTGTAGATACGGGATGCATGAGAGTGTAACCTTTGCCATTGAAATAGAAAACAGATATAGAGGTTTACGTTCACCACATAAATTAAAAGGTGGTGTTTCGGGATGTATAAGAGAATGTGCGGAGGCTAGAGGAAAAGATTTTGGATTAATTGCCGTTGAAGGTGGATGGAATTTATATGTATGTGGAAATGGTGGCGCAACACCAAAACATGCTGTATTATTTGCTGAGAAATTAGACGATGAAACGGCTATAAAATACTTAGATAGATTTTTAATGTATTACATACGCACTGCCGGACCATTGGTTAGAACGGCGCCATGGTTAGATAAACTGGAAGGAGGTATTGAGTACTTGAAGCAAGTGGTAATTCAAGATTCGCTAGGTATTGCTGACGAGTTAGAATTAGAAATGAACGGGCTTGTAAATAAATATGAATGTGAATGGAAACAAGCGATTGAAAACCCTGAAATGATGAAACGATTTAAGCATTTTGTAAACTCTGATGATACAGATGATAACTTAGTTTTTGTGCCAATGCGAGAGCAAAAAATGCCAAAGGCTTGGAGTTAAGTTTCATGATTGTGATGGTTTGCGTTAGGGATTGTAGTGGAAATCCTTTTTGTGAAGCATGAGCAAAAAGATTGTAACGAAAAGCCTGACCCTTGGGTAACGCCCAAATATAAATAATAGATAAAAATAATATTTTACAATGATGCAGAATATATTAGAGCAATACAAATCGGTTTTAGAAGCGGATGTACTCAATTGGTTTAAAGTTGGTGAGGTAGATGATTTCCCGGAAAATAGCGGTGCCTGCATCAAATATAAAAGCAAACAAATAGCAGTTTATAATTTTACTAGAACGGGCAAGTGGTATGCAAGTCAAAATTTATGTCCTCATAAGATGGAAATGGTTTTATCTTTAGGCATGATTGGCGATAAGGAAGGAATTCCGAAGGTAGCTTGTCCAATGCATAAAAAGAATTTTTCGTTGGAAGATGGCTCGAATTTAGGAGGTGACGACTTAAAAATTGCGACCTATCCCGTTAAAATTGAGAACGGAAATGTGTATATTGGCTTTTCAGATTAAAACTTGAAAAATGAAGCCAACAAGATTTGAAACTACCATTGCCCTTATTGATAAAAAAAATGCCGAGGATACAAATACCTATCAAGTATCTGGTATTGAATACCCGAAAGAGTTGTTGTATTCTCAAAGGATGACTAGAAAATTATTACAGTTTAATCCTAATGCCTCTAAAGCATTACAAATCGCGGCGCGTGCACAACATATTTGCCGTTGGAAAATCCCGAGAGACGAATACCCAATGGACAGAATAGGATATTTGAAATGGCGGGAAACTTTAAAAAAGATGCACGCTAATTTAACTGCTGATATTTTAAAACAAGTAGGTTATGATGATCAATTTGTTGAAAGAGTCTCTTTTTTAATTACCAAAAAACGCATTAAAAAAAATGAAGAAGCGCAAACTCTCGAGGACACGGTTTGCTTGGTGTTTTTAGATTATTATTTTGAAGAGTTTGCTGCAAAACATGACGATGAAAAAATAATTGATATCCTTAAAAAAACGTGGGTAAAAATGTCTGACGAAGGTCATGCCGCAGCATTAAAACTTCCCTTTTCTGAAAAAAGCTTATCCTTAGTAAAGCAAGCAATAGCATAAATAATTATAGGATATGACAAAAAACGGAAATTCATTAGACCAACGAACGTTTGATAAATTAAGCCGTTTATACATTATTGCACTAAGCGCCATAGCGCTTACTATTATTGTTAGTCAAATTCTTATTCGCAAGCATCTTAACGATCAACAAAGCGATTCTTCAGTTATAAATGTAGCGGGAAGGCAACGTATGTTAAGCCAAAAATTAACAAAAGAAATTGTATTACTTTCCGCAGAATCTAGTCTAGAAAACAAAATTCTCTTAAAAGAAAAAATAAAAAAGACTTTAAATTTATGGGAGTTATCGCATTATGCATTACAAAAAGGTAATGACAGTTTAGGGTTGCCAGGAACAAACAGCCCTTCAATTAGTGCAAAGTTTAATGCCTTGA
>NZ_JBATHX010000081.1:0-5145 GCF_049667265.1 Algibacter sp.
GTGTACTCCTGCGCCGCCGTATACATATGGCGGAAATTCTCTAGTATAAAAAAGTGCTTTCATATAAAATCCATTAAATGCAATGCTAAAAAAGAAATTAGATAATCACAATTGCCCTTTTTAGTAAAATTTAAAAAAAATAACATACCACTAATTAAGTAGGTATTTCGTTGAAAATCAAATAAATCAAGGGGCAAATTTTGCTAAAATTGTTAATAACCATAATAGCATTTAAATTTAAATTTTTTTAAACACACTATTAGTTAATCACGCTGTTATAAAGGAATTGATAAGGCTTAGTTGGCTATATCATTTACTCTGATATAAACATACAAAATTATTTATTAACAATTTCACACTAGGTCTATTTTTGAGAAAAATAACCTATTTGTTTAAATTTAGGACTTTTTCAATAATGAAAACTCTAAATGCATCCGTTTTGCTACGGTAAAAGTTGCATAAAAATACCTTTGTTGAGAATTATATAATGAAGAAATGTTATTTCGTTAGATCAACAAAACAATATTAAAATTGAATTCTCAAAAATTAATCATTCAGTTTAAGTACCGCCATAAACGCTTGCTGTGGAATTTCCACATTCCCAACTTGTCGCATACGTTTTTTACCTTTTTTCTGTTTTTCTAAAAGCTTACGCTTACGAGAAATATCACCACCATAACATTTTGCAGTTACATCCTTACGTAAAGCCTTAATTGTTTCGCGAGAAATAATTTTTGCACCAATAGCTGCTTGAATTGGAATATCGAATTGTTGACGTGGAATTAATTCTTTCAATTTCTCACACATTTTTTTACCTATATGTTGCGCATTATCGGCATGTATTAATGCAGAAAGTGCATCAACAGTTTGAGCGTTTAACAGTATATCTAATCTTACTAATTTTGAAGTTTTCATGCCAATAGGCGAATAATCAAAAGAAGCATAGCCTTTCGATACTGTTTTTAAACGATCGTAAAAATCGAAAACAATTTCTGCTAAAGGCATTTCAAAAGTTAATTCAACACGCTCAGTAGTTAAATACGTTTGGTTAAGTACAATGCCACGCTTTTCAATACAAAGCGACATTACGTTTCCAACAAAATCAGATTTTGTAATTATAGTTGCTTTTATATAAGGTTCTTCAACTCTGTTAATTGTCGAAGGGTCTGGTAAGTCAGAAGGGTTATTTACTATAAAAGGAGTGTCTGGGTTTTTATTTGTGAATGCATGATACGAAACGTTGGGAACGGTTGTAATAACCGTCATGTCAAACTCACGCTCTAAACGTTCTTGAATAATTTCCATGTGAAGCATCCCTAAAAACCCACAGCGAAAACCAAAACCTAAAGCCGCAGAACTTTCAGGGATGAATACTAACGAGGCATCATTTAACTGTAGTTTTTCCATAGAGTTACGAAGCTCCTCATAATCCTCAGTGTCAACGGGGTAAATACCAGCAAATACCATTGGTTTTACATCCTCAAAACCTTCAACAATATTGGTTGTAGGATTTGCGAAATCTGTAATGGTATCACCAACTTTTACTTCTTTTGCGGTTTTTATACCTGTAATTAAATAGCCAACATCACCCGTTTTCACACTTTGTTTTGCAACTTGGGTGAGCTTTAAAGTTCCAACTTCATCTGCATAATATTCTTTATCAGTTGCAACAAATTTTATTTTTTGACCCTTTTTTATTTCACCATTAAACACTCTAAAGTAGGTTTCAATACCTCTAAAAGTATTATAAACCGAATCGAAAATTAAAGCTTGAAGCGGCGCATTAGGGTCGCCTTTAGGGGCGGGAACACGCTCAATAACCGCTGCTAGAATATTTTCAATACCAAACCCTGTTTTTCCACTTGCATGAATTACTTCTTCTGGTTTGCAGCCTAATAAATCTACAATATCATCAGTAACTTCTTCTGGATTTGCACTTGGTAAATCAACTTTATTAAGAATTGGAATAATCTCTAAGTCGTTTTCTAGCGCTAAATATAAATTAGAAATGGTTTGCGCCTGTATACTTTGTGCAGCATCAACAATTAACAAAGCGCCTTCACAAGCTGCAATAGAACGAGATACTTCATAAGAAAAATCGACGTGTCCAGGTGTGTCTATAAGATTTAATACATATTTTTCACCTTTGTATTCGTAGTCCATTTGGATGGCGTGCGATTTAATAGTAATACCACGTTCGCGTTCCAAATCCATACTATCCAGTAATTGATCTTGCTTTTCTCTAGCGGTTACCGAGCCTGTAGCATCCAATAATCGATCTGCAAGGGTGCTTTTACCGTGATCAATATGTGCAATAATGCAAAAGTTTCTAATGTTCTTCATAGTCAACAATCTTCATAAAAAGATTTGGCAAATATAGGGTATTTATCAACCTTTTAAGCGAATATTTAATTAGCAATTAATCTTGCCACTCAGCAATAAACAAATTAGTATCGCGCCCTCCACCGTTATTTCTATTCGATGAAAATGCTAAATATTTACCATCATTTGAAAACACAGGAAATGCATCAAAAGTTTCGCTATGCGTTACGCGTTCAAGATTTTTGCCATCAATATCTATTAAATATAAATTGAACGGAAACCCGCGTTCTGCCTCAAAATTTGATGAGAATAATATTTTATTTCCCGATGGATGAAAAAACGGGCTCCAATTCGCATTGCCTAAATCGGTTAATTGACGCAATTTGCTTCCATCGGCATTACAAATATAAAGCTCCATATCGGTCGGTTCCACTAATCCTTCAGCTAGTAGTTCTTTATATTCTTTAATTTCTTGTTCGGTTTTTGGGCGTGAAGAACGGAATATGATTTTTGTGCCATCTGGCGAAAAGAACGCGCCGCCATCATAACCCAATTCGTTAGTAATTTGTTTTACATCACTTCCGTCAAGATTCATGGTATATAATTCTAAATCGCCACTTCTAGTCGAAGTAAATACTATTTTATCCCCTTTTGGCGAAACGGTAGGCTCTGCATCGTAGCCTTTTTCATTGGTAAGTTGATTAACAATGTTTCCCTCTAAATCAGCTACAAAAATATCGAATGTATCGTAAACGGGCCAAATGTATTTTCCGTTTTTACGCAAAGGTGTATCAGGGCAATTTTCATTACCTAAGTGTGTTGATGCATAAATAATATGTTTATTATCTGGCATAAAATAGGAACATGTGGTTCTGCCTTTTCCTGTACTTACCATTGGTGGCGCAATACTATCGGTAAATGTTTGGTTGGCATTCATTAAAAACATTTGGTCGCAGTTTACTCCCCATTTTTTATTGTTAGATTGAAACACAATTTGTTTATCATCAAAACTCCAATATGCTTCAGCATTATCACCACCAAAAGTAACCTGGCGTATTGATTTAAAATGGTTTTCTCCAGAGAAAATTAATGAGTCTTTAGTGTTTTCGGTTTCTTTTTCAACATTTTTCTTAGGTTCATTTTTACAAGCTATAATAGCAAACACAAATATGATGAGGTAAATACGATTCATTTAAAAAAGTTTATAGGTATTGATTAAATTTGTGCAAAATTAATATATATAACCATGAAACACTTAATCGTTTGTCTTTTTTTAGTTTTTTTGATTGCTTGTAAAAAAGAAAAAACAAAAACAATAACTATTAAAGAAGATGTTTCCTTTTTATCTGATGATGAATTAGAAGGCCGACAAACAGGAACAGATGGCGAAAAGAAAGCTGCTGAATACATTGCAAAACGTTTTGATAAAATGGGGTTAGAGGCAAAAGGAATAAATGGCTTTTTTCAAACCTTTACGTTTAAACCAAAAACAAATCCTCACCAAAAAGTGAATTACACCGTAAAAGAAGGTGATAGTACCATTACCGGAACAAACGTAATTGGTTTTATAGATAATAAAGCGGAAAACACTATTGTTATTGGTGCACATTACGATCATTTAGGATATGGCGCAGAAGGGTCTTTGTTTAGAGGCGAAAAAGCGATACATAATGGCGCGGATGATAATGCCAGTGGCGTTGCTGTTTTACTAAATTTAGCTAATAAGCTTAATAGTGAAAACAAAGGGAATAACTATTTGTTTATAGCTTTTTCAGGAGAAGAAATGGGGTTATTAGGTTCTAACTACTTTGTGAAAAATGCGACCATTGCTACTGAAAAAATGAACTATATGATAAATATGGATATGGTAGGGCGATTAAAAGTAGACAGTACACTGGCGGTTTATGGCGTTGGAACGTCACCTATATTTAAGCAAACGCTGAATTCACACAATGAGAATTTTAAACTTATTCAAAAAGAATCAGGTATTGGCCCAAGTGACCACACATCATTTTATAATATTTACATTCCTGTTTTACACTTTTTTACTGGGCAACATGAAGATTATCATAAGCCAAGTGATGATTTTGAAAAGTTAAACTATAAGGGCATGCAAATCATTTCCAATTATATTTTTGAGATTATTTCAGATTTAGATAATAACGGAAAATTACCTTTTAGAAAGACAAAAAATGAGAGTGAAGAAACGCCTCGATTTAAAGTTGGTTTAGGTGTCATACCTGATTATATGTTCGATGGAAAAGGTATGCGAATTGATGGAATTAGTGAGGAGAAGCCTGCCCAAAAAGCAGGATTACAAAAAGGAGATATTGTCGTAAAGTTGGGCGATAGTATAGTGACAGACATGATGAGTTACATGAAAGTGTTAGCAACATTTAAAGAAGGTGATAAAACTAAAGTACAGGTACAACGAGAAAACGATTTAATAGAAGCAGAAATAGAATTTTAGATATATCATTAGTTTTCAATACTTTTGCACTCCAATTTAAATAATGTGGTTAAAATAGACAACATAGAATTGCCCGACTTCCCATTGCTGTTAGCACCTATGGAAGACGTTAGTGACCCGCCGTTCCGCGCCCTTTGTAAAGAACAAGGCGCCGATGTTGTTTATACCGAGTTTGTATCGAGTGAAGGTTTGATTCGTAATGCCGCAAAAAGCGTTATGAAGTTGGATATTTATGAAAAAGAGCGACCAGTTGGGATTCAAATTTTTGGCGCAAATATGGAAAGCATGTTAGAAACAATAGACATTGTTTCTGCTTCAAAACCAGATATTATCGATATTAATTTTGGTTGCCC
>NZ_JBATHX010000082.1:0-5545 GCF_049667265.1 Algibacter sp.
ATTTGTGGGGAGAGCAGGATTCGAACCTGCGAAGACGTAGTCAGCAGATTTACAGTCTGCCCTCGTTGGCCGCTTGAGTATCTCCCCAATAAACTTATTTCAATATTTTAAAGAACGTTCTCAAAAACAGTTATTTATTTTCTGTTTTAAGACCCCTGCCTTCGCAGGAATTTAAAGAGCCGATGGAGGGACTCGAACCCACGACCTGCTGATTACAAATCAGCTGCTCTAGCCAGCTGAGCTACATCGGCTTTTTATGAATTTTTTTACCAAAAAACCACATAAAAAAAGCCCGCTATTTCTAACGGACTGCAAATGTATAGATTTTTTACTTTATTCAAAACATTTTTTGAGAAATTTTACTATAAATGTGCTCTTAATTTTTCTTTTCTCTTTTTTAACTGTCTTTCTAGTGATGCAATTGCCATATCTGCCCCTTCTTCGAAGGTTTTACATTGTTTTTTTACTACAAAGCTATCACCAGGCACACTAACTTTTGCTTCAAATATTTTATTTTCTTTATTACTTGTATTTTCTACTTTTAAAAAAACATCAGATTTAATTACTTTATCATAAAACAAATCTAATTTATCCATGCGATGTTGAATAAAATCTATCAACTTTTGGTCTGCATTAAAATTTACTGATTGTGTGTTTACTTTCATGGTCTTTTTTTTGGTTAGACAATAATTTTACAAACGCTATTTTTTACTTCTTGGGTGTGCATTTATATGCACTTTTTTTAATTCCGCTATACTATTATGAGTATAGACTTGTGTAGCAGCCAAACTTGAATGTCCTAGAAGTTCTTTAACAGCATTTAAATCGGCACCTTGATTTAACAAATGGGTAGCAAAAGAATGCCTGAGTATATGTGGACTCTTCTTTACCTTTGAAGATGCCAAACTAAAATACTCATTTATTATTCTGTAAACAAGTGTTTCATATATTTTAACTCCCTTTTTCGTTAAAAAGAGATTTTCCATATCCGAAATACTTTCTAGGGTATTTCTAAGGTTTAAATACTTAGCCGCTGTTTGAACTACTGATTTTAATAACGGAACGATGCGCTCTTTATTTCTTTTCCCGAGTACTTTTAACGTATTATTATGTAAATCTAAATTTGAAAGTTTTAACTCCACAAGTTCTATTCTTCTAATGCCTGTGGAATAGAATAATTCTATAACAAACTTATTGCGGATGCTTTCAAAATCGTCAGCAAAGTTTAAATCGTCTAAAACCGATTTAATTTCTGCTTCTGAAAATGGTATTTGTATTTTTTTACTTGTTTTTAAGGCTTTGTGTTTGGATAAAGGGTTCAAATCAATATCGCCTGTTTTTAAAAGAAACTTATAATAGGTGTTTAGTGCTGATACTTTTCGGTTAATGCTGCGGTTAGTTAATCCGTTTTCTACAAGTGATACGATCCAATTTCTTATTTGTGGATAATTGACTTGATTTATTGAATGGGTTTCATATTCGCTTTTTATAAAATCTGAAAAATCTTCTAAATCATTTTGATAGGCGTTTACCGTTAACTTGGAGTAGTTTTTTTCTAATAGAAGGTAATCTGTAAAGAGTTTGAAAGACAAAATTTAGATTGTTAGACTTTTCTAGATAAATGTACAACCTTTTATTCAATGATGAAGCAAAAAAATCCCGCTTGATGCTGAAACAAGTTCAGTACATGAAGCGGGATTGTATGATTTTAAAGAAAGTATTACCTATACTTCTTCTGCATCTCTTAACGATTGGATGTATTGCGCTTTTTTAACTTGCGCTCTACGTTCAACAGAAGGTTTAGTAAACTGCTTACGCTCGTTCAACTGATTTTTAACCGTTGTTTTAACAAACTTACGTTTGTAACGCTTTAGTGCTCTATCTATATTTTCTCCTTCTTTTACTGGAATTTTTAACATAGTGTCTTAACCTCCTCTCTTTTAGATTTTTCAGGTTGCAAATATAAAAAGTAATTTAGAATTTGCAATTGCTATGTATTATTTTTTTAAGTGATTTTAAAGAAAATATATGCTTGACTTTATCAGAAAAATTGTCAAAATTCGTTTAGAAATCGATAAAGTTCATTGAAACGGAACTTTACTTTTGGATTAAACGAACCACTCAAAAAAACAAACAACATCCTAAAAAAAACAAAAGCTAGCAAACAAGTGCGTTAGGGATTGCAAAGGAAAGCCCACAGCCCCACTTTGGAGGTGCGAGGACTTGTATTGAAACATTTATGTTCATGAATTCAAAAACATAAAATAGAAATGCATGAATAAAAGTCCGACCCTTGGGAACGCCCAAATAAAAACCCCAAACAAAAAAGTTTAGGGTTTTTAATATTTACATAAAATCAGCAATTTATGTTGCTGGCTTGTACTCTTTCTTATCGATTATAATTTTTGCTAAAATCTCCCTAAGAATCTCGGAAGTTCCGCCACCAATTGGTCCTAGCCTACTATCGCGCAATAAACGCGCCATTGGATATTCTTCCATGTAACCGTAACCACCTAAAAACTGAAGGCATTGGTAAATTACCTCATCAGCCATTTTTGTACATTTCAGTTTTGACATGGTTGCTTCTTTTACAACATAATCTCCTTTATCTAGTCTGGATGTTACGGCATAATTAAAGGATTTACATACTTCCATATCGGTATATAAATCTGCAATCTTGTGACGTAAGGCTTGAAATTTATCTATAGTTTTACCAAAAGCTTGACGCTCGCTCATATATTTTAGTGCGTACTCTAGTGCATATTCTGCACGAGCATGGGCGTTTATTCCCATGATTAAACGCTCTAAAGAAAAGTGCTGCATGATGTATGAGAAGCCTTGGTTTTCTTTCCCTATAAGGTTTGATAGCGGCACTTTAACATTATCGAATGCTATTTCGCCAGTATCGGATGCATTCCAGCCTAATTTATTAAGTTTGGTTGCAGTAACGCCAACCATGTCGCGATCTAATACAAATATGCTTATGCCTTTATTACCTAGTTCTGGTGTTGTTTTGGCAGCGACAATTAAATAGTCACTTAATACGCCATTTGTTATAAATGTTTTTGATCCGTTTATAAGGTAATGATCTCCTTTTTTAACGGCTGTTGTGCGCATGCCTGCAACATCACTTCCACCAAAAGGTTCGGTGATACAAAGACAGCCTATTTTATCGCCTGCAATACTTGGTGCTAAATATTTTTGCTTGATTGCCTCATCGCCTTCTGCATTTAAATGTGTCATGGCTAAATAACAATGTGCCCAAATGGCTGCGGCAAACCCACCAGAGTTTATTTTTTGAAGTTCTTCAAGTAGAATAACGGTGTAGAATAAATCTAAATTCATGCCACCATAAGCTTCTGGATAATTAATACCAAAGAAGCCCATGTCTCCAAATTTTTTCCAAATAAATCTTTCGATATTACCTATTTGCTCCCATTTTTCAATATGTGGAACCACTTCTTTTTGTAAAAAATCTTGAAGGCTTTTTCTAAAAAGATTATGCTCTTCTGTAAAATACATGCTATTCATTCAATTTTCTTTTTCGAAGTGCAAATATAATTCAATTATCTGCAATTTATTTACTGGAATGCCTTTAACTTTTTTTAATTCGTTTATCGACTTAAAACCCTCTCTTAATTGACGTTGCTCGATAATATTGTGTGCCAAATCATAATCTACATGAGGTATTGTAACCAAGTCGTCAACCGTGGCCAAATTAATATTTACCTTTTTAATAGCCCTAGGTGTTTTTACTGTAAACTGATTTGTTATTTTTTCGATAACCTCTGGGGTTAAACCGTATACTTCTTGTAGTTGCACGTCGGCAATAAAACCGCCTTTAAATGTATTTCTGTATTTTATTATTCGGTCTGAAAATACATTCCCTATGCCGTTTATGGATTGAAGTTGTAATGCTGTTGCAGTATTTAAATCTTGCTTTTGGGAAAATACTTTAGGCTTGCTAGCATAACTATATGATGAATTGGTTTTAGGCTTTGAATTTATTACCCATTCTGGGAATTTAAAGAAGGGCGAAATAACTTCCAATAAAGAATCAGAAACCTTTGTAACTTCTTGAAATTGCTTGGTGGAATTTATCCAATTATTTTGTTTTCGAAAAGCAATTAATCTATCAATTTCCTCATTTGTCATTCCTAAGGATTCACCTTTAAAATCGGTTATAAAGTTTGGATTGAAAGGATATATTTTAGGTTTACTTTCTTCAATTTTAACTAGCCTTAACGAATCCATTTCAGAAGTGAATTTTGAAAGCTCTTCTTTATTTATTTGAATATCATCAGAAGTGAAACCAATAAAGAAATAAACACATTGAAAGATTACAATGAGTGTTAATAATAAAAAAATCCCATTTCGCTGTTCTTTAGAAAACGTAAAATGGGATTTCATATAAATTTAAATTATTAATTTAGTTATCTATTGCTTCCTTTTTAAGGTTAATAGCCCCAAGGTAACGCTTTAATTGTTTTTTCACTACAGGGAATAACAAGAATAAACCAACCATATTTGGGAAAATCATAGCAAAAATCATAGCATCAGAGAATGACCATATAGAGTTCATACTTGCTGCTGCGCCTATTACTACAAACGTTAAGAATAATATTTTATAAACTAAATCTGCTACTTTCCCTCTTCCGAAAAGAAATTTCCAAGATTGAAGCCCGTAATACGACCATGAAATCATAGTTGATACAGCAAATAATACTACTGCAACAGTTAAAAACACATTAGAATATGGAATATATTGAGAAAACGCCTGTGATGTTATTCCTGCACCTTCGTATGGTAAACCATCTATAAATACAGCACCTGAACCATCACCACCGTATTCAAAGAAACCGCCTAGGTTAAAAATTACAATAACTAATGCCGTCATGGTACAAATAACAACGGTATCAATAAAAGGTTCTAATAGCGCTACTAAACCTTCTGACGCCGAGTATTTAGTTCTAACTGCAGAATGCGCTATAGAGGCTGAACCTGCTCCAGCTTCATTAGAGAATGCTGCACGCTGAAATCCTACAAGTAAAACTCCAATTAACGAACCAATACCAAATGCTGTTGGATTAAAAGCTTCAACAACAATAAGACTAATAGCATCATCTATAAGCGTAAAATTACTAAGTATAATATACAAACATGCTACAATATACATGATGGCCATAAACGGCACTACTTTTTCAGTTACTTGGGCGATACGTTTAATACCTCCAATTATTATAATACCAACTAAAACAGCCAATACAAGACCTACAATAGCTCCTGCAGCAGTACTTTGCCAGTTAAACAATTCTTTAATTACAATAGTTGCTTGGTTTGATTGGGCTGCATTTCCACCACCAAACGATCCACCTATACAGAAAACAGCAAAAATACCAGCGGCAATTTTACCAAAAGTTTTAAACCCTTTTGCTTTAAGTCCTTTGCTTATGTAATACATTGGACCACCATATACGGTTCCGTCTTCTCCAACATCTCGATATTGAACACCTAAAGTACATTCTACAAATTTTGTTGACATTCC
>NZ_JBATHX010000083.1:0-6326 GCF_049667265.1 Algibacter sp.
GATGTTGAAGGACGTAAATTAAGTTTAGGTCATAAACAGACTACTGATAACCCTTGGGATAAGTACGAAACTGAATTCGCATTAGATACAGTTCATAAAGCTGCTATTACTGAAATAGTTGACAAAGGTGCTACTATCGATTTCAATGAAGATATCGTAGCATTTGTACCTTCTCGTCACTTAGAGAAAGAAGATGGTTCTAAACTTAAGAAAGGTGAAGAAACAGAATTCAAAATTATTGAATTTAACAAAGAGTTTAAAAGAGTAGTTGCTTCGCATACTGCTATTTTTAGAGAAGAGGAAATTAAGAATGTAAAAGCTGCTGTTAAGAAAGCTGCTGCTGCAACCGCTGAAGCAAAACCAACTTTAGGTGATGCTAATGATGCCTTACAAGCTCTTAAAGATAAAATGGATGGAAAAGCTGCTAAACCAGCAAAAACTAAGAAGAAGTAATTTTTCTGAAATTCATTTATAATATTAAAGCCTCCAAGAAATTGGAGGCTTTTTTTTGTTTAAAAAGACCGTTTAATCCCAATGAAAATCGGGAGCGTAGTGAAAGCCCGACCTAGGTCCTGAACTAAATTCAGGATTTAGGTAGCACCCAAATAAAGATTATTAGTATTGGTTTTTACTTCTAACTTTTTGCATTATATTTGTTCTCCAAATACGTTTGGATACTATATGAGTCAAAAAGTTTTACTTAACGCAAAAGAGGTAAACATCATTCTTCACCGATTGGCTTGTCAACTTATTGAAAAACACAACGACTTTTCTAACACGGTACTTATTGGTTTACAGCCTCGTGGCGTTTTTTTAGCGGAAAGATTAGCTAAAATATTGACTGAGGATTATAAAGTAAAAAACATAAAATTAGGGCATCTTGATATCACCTTTTTTAGGGATGATTTTCGACGTGGAGAAAAAACTCTTGAAGCCAACACAACAAAAATCAATTTTTTAGTTGAAGATAAAAACATTGTGTTTATTGATGATGTTTTATATACTGGCCGTAGTATTAGAGCAGCTTTAACAGCGATACAATCTTTTGGAAGACCAAATGAAATTGAACTCTTAACATTGATTGATAGAAGATTCAGCAGACATTTACCTATTCAGCCTAATTATAAAGGAAGACAGGTAGATGTTATAAATAATGAAAAAGTAAAGGTAAACTGGAAAGAGCATGATAAGGAAGATTCGGTTTACTTAATTGAGAAATAGAATAAAGTTTGAAGTCGGGAGCACGAAGTTAGATGTTCTTGTCAGGTTGAGCGCAGTCGAAACCTATTAAATGAATAAAAATAGCTAATAGAATAACAATGAGCGAATTAAGTGTCAATCACTTATTAGGAATTAAATATCTTCAAGAAAAAGATATCCAACTTATTTTTGAAACGGCCGATCATTTTAAAGAAGTGATTAACAGACCTATTAAAAAAGTACCATCGCTAAGAGATATTACCATTGCCAACTTATTTTTCGAGAATTCAACCAGAACAAAATTGTCTTTTGAACTTGCTGAAAAACGTTTATCTGCCGATGTGCTAAATTTTTCATCCTCGCAATCTTCTGTTAAAAAAGGCGAAACACTTATTGATACCGTTAACAATATTTTATCTATGAAAGTAGATATGGTTGTGATGCGACACCCGAATCCTGGTGCTGGGGTGTTTTTATCTAAACACGTTAAAGCAAGTATTATTAATGCTGGCGATGGTGCTCACGAACACCCTACGCAAGCCTTATTAGACTCGTATTCAATTAGAGAAAAGTTAGGCGATGTTAAAGGAAAAAAAATCGTTATTGTTGGTGATATTTTGCATAGTAGAGTAGCGCTTTCAAACATATTTGCATTGCAGTTACAAGGGGCTGAAGTGATGGTTTGCGGACCAAAAACTTTAATTCCTAAACATATAAATGAACTTGGAGTAAAAGTTGAAACAAATTTACGCAAAGCATTGAATTGGTGCGATGTAGCGAATGTGCTTCGTGTGCAAAATGAACGGATGGACATCAGCTATTTTCCATCAACAAGAGAATACACACAACAGTTTGGAATAAACAAAGATTTACTAGATTCTTTAGATAAAGAAATAACCATTATGCATCCAGGGCCAATAAATAGAGGCGTGGAAATTACAAGTGATGTAGCAGATTCAAAACAATCTATTATATTAGATCAAGTACAAAATGGGGTAGCAGTAAGAATGGCTGTTATTTATTTATTAGCATCGAAAATAAAACAATAGATTATGATTTTTGACCAAAAGGACAATACAACTATTATTACTCAAGAAAAGGTATCGGTTATTGAGTTGGTTAAAAAATTACAGGCATTATATCCAAAATATAAAAACAATAATATTGTGGTTACGTTAACGAGTATAAATGCCATTACTAAATCTGAAATTACAGAGTTTTTGCAAATATCAAATACACATGTTGCAGCGAAACATTCATTTGTAATTGTTTCGAGTAAAATAGATTTAGAAAGTGTTCCAGATCAACTTGCCGTAGTTCCTACTATTCAAGAGGCATTTGATATTATTGAAATGGAAGATATGGAACGCGACTTAGGATTTTAACATGACTAAATTTCACCTTGCTCAAGTAAATATTGCAAGACGGTTGGCTCCAATGGACGACCCAATTATGCAAGATTTCGTTAATAATCTTGACAAAATGAATGCCATTGCAGATTTAAGTAATGGGTTTATTTGGCGTTTAAAAGATGAAGATAAAGATGAAGCTGCAATTGTTTTTAAAGACGATTTACTTATAATTAATATGTCGGTTTGGGAAAATTTAGAATCGCTATTTAATTACACGTATAATTCTGGACATATAGAAGTTTTTAAGCGAAAGAAAGAATGGTTTAGTAAAATAAAAATGATGCACATGGCATTTTGGTTTGTTCCTGAAGGCTATGTACCAACTTTTCAAGATGCTAAAACCCGATTAGATTATTTGAATACTCATGGAGAAACACCTTTTTCTTTTTCGTTTAAGAGTAAATATACCATTGAAGATTCACTAAATTATAAACTGTTATAATAACATGAAGCTCTCAATTTTAGGTTGTTACAGTGCTACACCGCGTACTTTAAACAATACAACATCGCAAGTTTTAGAAATAAACAATCACATGTTTTTAATTGATTGTGGTGAGGGCACACAAGTTGAATTACGAAGACATAAAATAAAATTTAGTCGGATTAAGCGGATTTTTATATCGCATTTACATGGCGATCATTTTTTTGGTTTGGTTGGTTTAATTTCAACCTTTAGATTACTTACAAGAGAAACAGATTTGCATATCTACGGACCAAAAGGCATAAAAGAAATTGTTACGCTTCAAATGAAATTGGCTGATTCTTGGACAAATTACAACCTTTATTTTCATGAATTAACTTCAAAGAAAACTGAATTAATTTTTGAAGACGATAAAGTGGAAGTGCATACCATACCTTTAAATCATAGAATTTATACCAATGGCTATCTTTTTAAGGAAAAAGAAGGCTTACGCAAATTACAAATTCATGCAGTTGAAGAGGCAAATATCGACGTGGCCTATTATAGAAAATTAACTCAAGGTTTTGATGTTGAAAATGAGGATGGCGTTATTATAAAAAATGAAACAGTAACCAAACCAGGAATAAAACCAAAAAGTTATGCTTTTTGTAGTGATACCATGTATAAGGAAGATATAGTTTCCATTATAAAAAACTCCGATGTTTTGTATCACGAATCTACTTTTTTAGAACAACATGCTCATCTTGCCGTAAAAACAAAACATGCAACCGCCAAGGAAGCCGCAAGCATAGCAAAACAAGCGAATGTTGGCACTTTAATACTTGGGCATTACTCAACACGTTATGGCGGCATAGAAGCCTTTAAAGAGGAAGCAAACGAGGTTTTTGATAATGTTGAATTAGCCGAAGATGGTAAAACATTTGAGTTTTAGTCCAAACTTATTGTTTTTCGCAATAAATTTTAAACCTCTCCAGCCATTTATCTACCTGCTTTTTAAACAAACTTGGAAATAATTTTGAAATTAGTTTTAAAAAAAGGCCTTTAAATTGAGTGTAATGAATTTCAGTTGTCAATTTAGTTTTATTTTCATTCAAAACAATAAAGCTTGTGCGCATGGTATTTGTCATACTCTTGTGCTCATATTTCGCATAAAACGCATCAGGTAATGTGTTTTGAATAATAGTTTCAATTAAATCAAATTTCTTGTAAACTAATTTAGTTTTTGCACCAGTTTCACCTTTATTACCAATTAAATGCTCCATTCTTATAAAATCTTTTTGCGATTGCTTTAATGATTCTGGATCTTCAAAATGAGCAACAACTTCATTAATTGATTTATTTATATTAATATTACAGACAAATTTCATAAAATAAAGTTTGCTATTAAGATAATAAAAAAACCAGTCATTTTTTTTTAAAAACCCTTAAATTGCACCTGTATGGAAAAGGATTTAAGCAATTATAGAAAATCGTACGAAAAAGGTGAATTACTTTTAAGTGAAGTGCCTGAAAACCCGCTGGAGTTATTTCAAAAATGGTTTTATGAGGTTGATAAGCATTTCGCAGGAGATGAAACTAATGCCATGACAATTTCTACATTAGGCTTAGATGGTTTTCCAAAAAATAGGGTAGTGCTCCTTAAAAAATATACCTATGAAGGTTTTATATTTTATACGAATTACAATAGTGAAAAAGGTAAAGCTATTGATGCTAACCCAAATGTATGCTTGTCTTTTTTCTGGCATGGTGCGGAAAGACAAATTATTATAAAAGGAAAGGCTGAAAAAATTGCCCCGAATTTAAGCGATGGCTATTTTGAATCTCGTCCTAGAGGTAGTCAATTAGGGGCTGTGGTTTCTAACCAAAGCGATGTGGTTGATAATAGACAGTTTCTAGAATCAAAACTTGCCAATTTAGAATCTGAATTCGAAGGCAAAGAAATTCCAAGACCAGTATATTGGGGAGGTTATATTGTTAAACCTGTTGAAATGGAATTTTGGCAAGGAAGACCCAACAGGCTTCATGACCGTATTCGATATAAACTTCAAGATGATTACAATTGGCAAATTCATCGATTATCTCCTTAAAATTACGTTGAAACGCACAAAACATCTTGTTGATATTGTATTTTAACGATTAAAAACACATATAATCGATGAAGCGCATGCGTCTTATCGATTTTAACAATTCATTAACAATTACTTCAGGTTAGTCGGTTAATTTTACAAACCCAATTCTAAATTAACTTAACCTATGAAGTTATTAACCAAGTTACCATTTATGGTATTGCTGGCTGTATTTTCGTTGTCATCATGCACAACAGATAGCCTAGACGATAAGGCAGATGCCATGGCATTAAGCCTGGTTACACCAGAAGCCAAAACTATAGAAGTTGAAATTCTAGAACGTATTAATAACCATAGATTATCATTAGGTTTGAGCCCTTTGGCGGACATGGAAATAGTAAAATCTGTTGCATTTAGTCATACAGATTATATGGTTGATAAGGATGAAGTTTCACACCATAATTTTTTTACTCGAAGCGAATATTTAAAATCTCATGCAGGAGCCAAGACAGTTACAGAAAATGTGGCCTATGGATATAGTTCTGCGGAAGCTGTTGTAAGGGCCTGGATTAAAAGTGAAGCACATAAGGAAAACTTAGAAGGAGATTTTACAAATTTTGACATATCAGCAGAAAAAAATGAAGATGGCAGGTGGTATTACACCAATATCTTCATAAAAAAATAAACATTTTTATACACAAATCCCAATAACTTAAAAGTTAATAATTAAATAACAGATTAAAAGTCCTTTCAATTAATGAAAGGATTTTTTTATTGCAACAATGTCGTTTTTGAAAAATATTTGAGCGTTACCTATATCCTGAATTTAGTTCAGGAAATAGGTCGGGCCTGCCTGCCGGCAGGCAGGCTTTCCATTCCAAGTCCTCGCACCTTCGGGCTGTGGGCTTTCCTTTGCAATCCCTAACGCGGGCCTATTTGCCTAAGCCAATTTATAGGATGTAAATTAGTTAATGTCTTTAATACCATTACTATATAAATCTAAAACAACATTTAATAATGTTTCTAGGGCTTTTAAAATGATATCCTGGTTTAGGTTAACCCCAAGTTTTCATGCGTTTACGCGTTCTTATTTTCAAAAACAGGGTGTTTTAAGTATTCACATCCATCAAAAAAAAAATAAGCATTCCGAGTATTCTTTTCAACTTATATGTAAACCATTTTTTTGTTATAAAAAAAACCACCAAAGAAAATTACCTTTGGTGGTTT
>NZ_JBATHX010000084.1:0-21643 GCF_049667265.1 Algibacter sp.
ATTATGGATACCTCATCATTTTCAAATACATTAAGTATATGGTTGCCACTTTCAGGTAGTTTGGCGTAATTTACAATTTGGAATAATGCACTTCCGCCATTATTTAACATCTCAAAGATTGTTGACATTATATTCCTTAATTCTAACACATTAATATTAGCAATGGTATTACCCAACGATACTATAAAATCGTATTTTTTGTTTTTTACATTGAATGCAGTTAATCCTGATTCAATAAAATTAATATCAACATCAAATTTATTTGCATTTTTCATAGCTTGATGCAACATTCCGCTAGAGTGATCTACTGCATCGACTTGAATTCCCAGTTTTGACAAGGCAATGGCATCTGCCCCAGTTCCACAACCTAAATCAAGAGCTGTTTTATAATTAATTTCAAGAAAATTTTTTATGAAGGAAATCTTGTTGTTTAGTGCATTCTCAAAATTAATCATCAAATCATAATCATAGGAAAGCTCATTAAAAAATTGGCTGTTGCTTTTCATATCATTTTATTGAGGTCAATAAACATTCGGTTTTATTATACCATTTCTTATTTGAAATAACCGAATTCCGTATGAAGTTATTCAATATTATTAACACGATAAAACAACTAAGATAAAACTATTTTACCTCATAAGTTTCTCCTGAAAAGAAAAGATCATCGGTTTTTGTGAATTTTGAATTCGCCTTTACTTCTTTAGTCAAAGCATCTTCTCTTTCTTCTAAAGTAACGTCTTCAAAACGTCTTATAATACCTGTTACAAGAGGATATTCTAATCGTACTAACATTTGATGCAAGGTTGGGTCTTTTTCATTGGCTTTATGAACTAAAACATCTTGCTCTGTAATGCCATTTTCTCCAATAGTAACAACTTCTAATTTTAATCCATTTAACACTAAACCTTTATCCTTGTTTTTTCCGAAAACCATTGGTTTTCCATCCTCAACAAATAACTGCTGGTCTTCCCTAACATTTTTATCTGTATATTTTGTAAAACAACAATCATTAAAAATCACACAATTCTGTAATATTTCAATTAAAGACGTTCCATTAAATTTTTCAGCATCAATAAACATTTGCGTCATTTCTTTTGGAGTATTCCCACCTATTCTAGCAAAAAATCGTGCTTGTGCTCCAATGGCTAATTCTCCAGGTTGAAATGGCGGTTGTGTATTCCCATAGGGAGATGATTTTGTTTTTTGTCCAACTAAAGACGTGGGTGAAAATTGACCTTTAGTTAAACCATAAATTTCGTTATTAAAAAGCAGAATATTTAAATTGATATTTCGTCGTAATACATGAATAAAATGATTTCCTCCAATTGCCATAGAATCGCCATCACCAGTCACTACCCAAACACTTAAATCTGGGTTTGCTAATTTAACACCAGATGCAATTGCTGGAGCTCTACCATGAATGCCGTGCATACCATAGGTATCCATATAATAAGGGAAACGAGAAGAGCAACCAATACCTGAAATAAAGACAACATCTTCTTTTTTTACACCCATTTCTGGTAGCGCCTTTTGCATTGATCTTAAAATAACATAATCGTCACAACCAGGACACCATCTTACTTCCTGATTACTAGCAAAATCTTTAAACGTATATTCTTTTATAGCAGTTGTTTCCATAATCAGTTTAATAATTGTTTAAACTTCTCTGTAAGTTCTGCATTCCCAAATGGCAAGCCTTGGATTTTGTTGAACTGCAAAAAGTTGTACTTATTAAAATTCATTTTTAAAATACTCGCAAATTGACCATTGTTTAGCTCACAAACCACAATTTTTTTGAACTTATTTAAAACGGCCTCTGTGTTTTTTGGAAGCGGATTTATATAATTGAAATGTGCATAGCCTATTTGGTCATAGCCCTCCGCATTTAATTGTTTTACTGCGGAATGCAAACTACCATAAGTGCCTCCCCATCCTACAACAAGTAATTCTCCAGATTCGGCAAATTCAGTTTCTAATTCAGGGATGTAATTTTCTACACGTTTAATTTTTTCAGCCCTAATTTTTGTCATGAACTCATGGTTTTCTGGAACATGAGATACATCTCCTGTAATTTTATCTTTTTCCAAGCCTCCAATTCTATGTTCCAATCCAGAAGTACCCGGAACTGCCCAATCACGAGCAAGTGTCTCTTTATCTCTATCGTATGGATGCCAGTTTTCTTTAGCTTCTTTAATTCTATTATTTTTAATTTCTGGCATTTCTGCAACCGACTTAATTAACCAAGGTTCTGAACCATTAGCAATGTATCCATCGGTAAGCAATATAACTGGCGTCATATGTTCTAAAGCCAGTTTTGCAGCTTCGTATGCATATTTAAAACAATCAGAAGGTGTGCCTGCTGCAATTACAATTACAGGACTTTCACCGTTTCTACCATACATTGCTTGCATTAAATCGGATTGTTCTGTTTTGGTTGGCAATCCTGTTGATGGACCACCTCTTTGAACATTTACCACAACCAAAGGAAGTTCCACCATCATGGCTAATCCTAAGGCTTCACCTTTTAAAGCCAAACCTGGACCTGATGTGGTTGTAATTGCTAAATCGCCTGCAAATGATGCACCTATTGCTGATGTTATACCCGCAATTTCATCTTCTGCCTGAAAAGCTTTCACTCCAAAATGTTTGTGCTTTACTAATTCATGTAATATATCTGTTGCAGGTGTTATAGGATAAGACCCTAAAAATAATTCGATCCCCGATTTTTCTGCAGCAGCTAAAAACCCCCAAGCTGTTGCCGTATTACCACTTATAATTCTATATGTACCAGCAGGCATTTTTGCTGGAGAAATGGTATATGAATTGGGAATTAACTCCAATGTTTCAGCAAAATAAAAACCTGCATTTAACACCTTAGTATTAGATTCTATTAAATGAGGTTTAGAAGCAAATTTCTTGTTGAAAAACTCAATAGTATGCTCTGTAGAACGATGATACATCCAATACAACATGCCTAAAGCAAACATATTTTTACTTCTAGTAATGCTCTTATTATCTAAACCTTCAACATCCTTTAAAGCTTCTTTTGTAAGCGATGAAATGGCTACTTCAATAACACGATAATTATCAAGACTCCCATCTTCAAGGGGGTTTGATGCATATTTTGCTTTTTCTAAATTCTTTTTGCTAAATGAATCGGTATCTACTATAATAGTATGTCCTGGTTTTACAGCATAAAGATTGGTTTTTAAGCCAGCAGGATTCATAGCCACCAATAAATCTACATCATCACCAGGTGTACTAATCTCTACACTACCTATATGAACTTGAAAGCCAGAAACGCCATATAAACTTCCTTGAGGTGCTCTAATTTCCGAAGGGTAATTAGGAAACGTTGAAACATCATTTCCAATCATTGCAGAAGTATCAGAAAACTGCGTACCTGTTAACTGCATTCCATCACCAGAATCTCCAACAAATCTTATAACAACAGCTTCTAGAACTTCGGGTTGTATTTCATTTTTTTCAGCAATCATAATTTTTAGGCATAAAAATATTAGTATCAAAAAATTGAAGTTGTCCTTATCAAATATAACATCTGTATTTAAAATTTAATATGATTTTTATCATATTATAAACGCCTAATAAAATTTATTTTTACTCAATATTATCATAAAATCATATTACTATGGCTATCATAATAACAGATGAATGCATTAATTGTGACGCATGTATTGCGGAATGTCCTAATAATGCAATTTATGAGCCCGATCAAGAATGGGCTTATGCAGACGAAACCGCTTTAAGTGGAACAATCACACTCCCAAATGGAGATGAAGCAGACGCTGATGAAATGAACGAACCTGTATCTGACGAGTTCTATTTCATAGTAGCTGAAAAATGTACAGAATGTAAAGGCTTTCATGACGAACCACAGTGCGCTTCAGTTTGCCCTGTAGATTGTTGTGTACCTGATGAAAATCACGTTGAAAGTGAAGAAGTTTTATTAAATAAAAAAGCTTGGTTACATGCCGAATAATATTTACAAAATTTCATTTAAGAATTAAAGCTAATTTTTTTCATATTTATTTCTAGCGTTCAACTCCCTAGGAAATTATTAGCGCCTAAATTGAGGACTCCATACTATTTGGGTTCTCAATTTTTTTTTCAAAACACTTAAAATCTACCCAATTACATGATAATTATCATAGTCTATACTCTATACTTCAGTTAATTTTATTGGGTATTTATTTGAACGACCTTTAGGTTTTAGTCAAAAAAAGAATCTTGTTAAGGTCTACACAATTATAAAATTCAAAAAAGCATACTTACCTAGTTTTTTATGAATTTTATTTAATAAGATAACTTTATTATGAAGAAAAAATTTCCAAAACTGATTTGTGATGCAAATGAAGCCGTTGCTCGAGTTGCTCATAAAACAAACGAGGTGTGTGCCATTTACCCAATAACCCCGGCATCACCTATGGGTGAACATGTAGATGTTTATAGCTCAAAAGGACAAAAAAACATTTGGGATAATATTCCAAGAATTGTTGAAATGCAAAGTGAAGGTGGTGCTTCTGGAGCAGTTCATGGTTCGTTACAAGCAGGTGCTTTAACAACTACATTTACAGCGTCTCAAGGATTGTTGTTAATGATTCCTAACATGTATAAAATGGCAGGAGAGTTGTTACCATCTGTAATTCATGTAGCGGCAAGAACTATTGCAACACATGCATTATCAATATTTGGTGATCATTCCGATGTCATGGCAGCAAGACAAACTGGTTTCTCCATGTTATTTAGTGGTTCAGTACAAGAAGCACAAGATATGGCGTTGATTTCTCAAGTTGCTACATTAAAATCAAGAATACCATTCATGAATATTTTTGATGGATTTAGAACCTCTCACGAGATTTCTAAAATTGATGGGATTACTGATGATATTATTAAAGACATGATGCCAGAAGATGAAATAATGGCTCATAAAAAAAGATCCTTAGATCCAGATAATCCTGTAATAAGAGGTACATCTCAAAATCCAGATGTATTCTTCCAAGCAAGAGAGGCTGCCAATCTTTATTATGATAAAGTTCCTGGAATTGTTGAAGACACCATGAATGAGTTTTACAAACATACAGGAAGAAAGTATAGCTTATTCTATTATGTTGGTCATCCTGAAGCAGAAAAAGTAGTGGTAATTATGGGTTCCGGTCAAGGTCCAGTAATGGAAGCTGTTGATACCATGGTAAAAAATGGTGAAAAAGTTGGTGCCATTATAGTACGTTTATTCAGACCATTCTCTATCAGTCATTTTGTTGATGCCTTACCAGAAACAGTTAAAAAAGTTGCTGTTTTAGACAGAACTAAAGAACCAGGAAGCGTTGGTGAACCCCTTTACCAAGATATTGTAACGGCCTTTATGGAAAGTGACAGAGCCATGCCAAAAATTATTGGTGGACGCTACGGCTTATCTTCTAAAGAGTTTGATCCAGCAATGGTAAAAGCTGTTTACGATGAGTTGGATAAAGAAAAACCATTAAACCACTTTACAGTTGGTATTTATGACGATGTATCCTTTAGAAGTTTAGAAATTGGCGAACGATTAAATACTGTTAAAAACACCTTTAACTGCATGTTTTACGGTTTAGGTTCTGATGGTACAGTTGGTGCGAATAAAAACTCTATTAAGATTATTGGTGAAACAACTGATAACTATGTACAAGGTTATTTTGTTTACGATTCTAAAAAAGCAGGCGCTCAAACCGTTTCACATTTACGTTTTGGTCCTGACCCAATATATTCAACATATTTAATTCATAAGGCAAACTTTATTGCTTGTCACCAATTTAACTTCATTGAAAAATATGACATTTTAAAAAACATCAAAAAAGGCGGAACATTCTTATTGAACTCCCCTTTTGACAAAGATGTTGTTTGGGATATCCTTCCTAAAAGAATGCAGGAAGAAATTATTGAAAACGAATTAGCTTTTTTTGTAATTGATGCCACTAAAGTAGCTCATGAAGCAAAATTAGGTAAACGTACCAATACTGTATTACAAACCTGTTTCTTCGCTATTTCTGGTGTACTACCTAAAGATGAAGCTATTCAGAAAATTAAAGAAGCCATTGTAAAATCGTATTCTAAAAAAGGTGATGCTGTGGTTAAAATGAATTTTAACGCAGTTGATAAATCATTGGAAAATCTTCAACAAGTTGATTATCCAAAACAAATTACAAGTGATGCAGAATTGAAGCCAATGATGACTGGTGATGCTGATCCATTTGTAAAAGAAGTTTTAGGAAAAATTTTAGCAGGAAAAGGTGATGAACTTCCAGTAAGTGCATTCACGGTAGATGGCACGTTCCCAACAGGGACAACTCAATTCGAAAAACGTGGTATTGCAGACAAAGTTCCAGTTTGGGACGGAGAAGATATCTGTACGCAATGTAATAAGTGTGTCGTTATTTGCCCTCATGCTGCGATTAGAGCTAAAGTGGTTTCTAATGAAGAAATGGCAAATGCACCATCAACATTAAAATCGGTTCCAGCAATAGGCAGACCATTTAATAAAGATGAAGAATCGTATGTATTACAAGTATCTGCGCAAGATTGTACTGGTTGTGACCTTTGTGTTGAGGTTTGTCCTGCTATAAGCAAGGAAGACCCAGACTTTAAAGCGATTAACATGCATAGCAAGCTTAAAGTTGAAGGTGCTGAAGATCCAAATTGGGATTATTTTATCAATTTACCTGATTATGACAGGTCAGAATTAAATATCACCAATGTAAAAGGGTCTCAATTCCTTGAACCATTGTTCGAATTCTCTGGAGCATGTTCTGGTTGTGGTGAAACACCTTATATTAAATTACTAACCCAATTATATGGAGACAGTATTTTAATTGCCAATGCAACAGGTTGCTCTTCTATTTATGGAGGTAACTTACCAACAACGCCTTATAAAACCAATAAATTTGGTAGAGGACCAGCTTGGGCAAATTCATTATTTGAAGACAATGCAGAATATGGTTTAGGTATGAAATTAGGATTAACTAAAAAACAGGAAATTTCTGAAAACCTATTAAAAGGATTAGAAGCAGAAGTTGGTACTGAATTAGTTGATGCTATTTTAAACAATCCGGAAAAAACGGAAGCTGAAAAAGAAGAAAACTTCGCAAACCTTGATAAACTTAAGGCTAAATTAGCTACAATTGATAAACCTGAAGCTAAAAAACTAGCACAATTAACAGAGTACTTACGTAAAAAATCTGTTTGGATTCTTGGTGGTGATGGTTGGGCTTATGATATAGGTTATGGTGGCGTTGACCACGTATTGGCATCTGGAGAAAACATCAATATTATGGTGTTAGATACTGAGATATATTCTAATACTGGTGGACAAATGTCTAAAGCGACACCATTAGGCGCAAGTGCTAAATTTGCTGTGTCTGGTAAACGAACCAGCAAGAAAAATTTAGCCTTACAAGCTGTTTCTTATGATAACGTTTATGTTGCTCAAATAGCAATTGGAGCGAAGGATATACAAACGCTTAAAGCCATTGAAGAAGCTCAAGCTTATGATGGACCATCATTAATCATTGCTTACTCACATTGTGGTGACCATGGTTATAATTTAAAAGATGGAGCAATTCATCAACAAAAAGCGGTTGAAACCGGTTATTGGCCATTATTTAGATTCGACCCTTCTAAACCAAAAGGCAAGAAGTTTAGATTAGACTCTAAAGCACCATCTGCACCGCTTGAGGAATTTATGTATACAGAAACTCGATTCACAAGGGTTGTTAAAGATAATGCTGAATTAGGAGCTAAACTTCTTAAACAAGCTCAAGAAGAAGTTGATTCTCGATGGGAACGTTTAGAACTTCATAGAGGTATGTAAATAAATCTTAATAAACATTTAATTTAAATATGAATTAATGTCTTTAAAAATGATAATCTCCATGCTATTTTTAATAGCATGGAGATTTCATAACTTTTTCAATACCAGTTATTACTGAAATTATTATTAATTAAACTACCTCAAGGCAATTCCATGAGGCATTAAAATTCAAAAAAACAAAAACAAAGCAAGCCCTAAGGGTTTTAAACAAAAACTCATAGTTTTAATTACGGTAATTTCAATTGGTAAATGGTATAATTATTAATACTAAATATACTTATTATGGAAAATAATGCCAGTAATTTTTTTGTAAACGCAGCTCAAAAATTGAATCAAGCAAATAAAGAGCTCTTTAAACCAGAAGAAGATGTTGCAACCTATTTAGTTTGCAAAAATTCTCAATATGCCATTGAAAACTACCTCAAAGGATATCTTTTAAAAAATGATATTGACCCAAGTAGCTTCAAAACAATAAATAGTCTTTATGAGCAATGTTTAAGAATTAACAAAAAATTTGAAAAAATTAACTTAGAAGGTTTTGATTGTAAAGCTCATAATTTGGATTCTAGATTTTGCAACGAAGTTTCAAAAGTCAATAACTGCTTTGATATTGCTGATTCCTTAGACACATTTCTTAGAAGAGAAAAAATTATTTAAGTTTTAGAACTACGAAAATTGTTGGTTAATATATTTAATCAATGTTTATCACCTGCTCTATTTGAGGCGCATACTTTTTTATGGTCATTTCAACCCCAGATTTAAGTGTCATTTGATTAACACTACAACCTACGCATGCCCCTTGCAGCTGGACTTTTACAAGTGTATCGTTGTCTTCTATAGACAATAACGAAATATCGCCACCATCACTTTGTAAAAACGGACGAATTTCGTCTAAGGCTTTTTCAACATTTGCTTTTAGCTCTTCTGAAGTCATATTTTATTTTTTAACTGCTGCACAACCTGCCATAGTTGTAATTTTAATGGCTTCGGTTGGTGGTAAATCATCATTTCTTTTTACCACTTCTTGAACTACATTTTGAGTTATTTTCTCGAAAGCTTGTTCTAGTGGTGTTCCTGTTTGTAATGCTGCTGGACGACCAATGTCACCGGCTTCTCTGATGCTTTGTACTAATGGCAATTCACCTAAAAATGGTACATTTAAATCTTCAGCTAAATGCTTAGCACCTTCTTTTCCGAAAATAAAATACTTATTGTCGGGTAATTCAGCAGGTGTAAAGTATGCCATATTTTCAATAATTCCTAATACAGGCACGTTAATACTTTCTTGCTGAAACATAGCTACTCCTTTTTTAGCATCTGCTAAAGCTACATTTTGTGGTGTACTTACCACAACCGCTCCTGTAATTGGTAAGGATTGCATTAAACTTAAATGGATATCGCCTGTTCCTGGGGGTAAATCTAGAAGTAAAAAATCCAGTTCTCCCCAATGAGCATCAAAAATCATTTGATTTAAAGCTTTAGCTGCCATTGGTCCACGCCAAACCACAGCTTGATCTGGTTGTGTAAAAAACCCAATGGATAATACTTTAACGCCGTAATTTTCTACAGGTTTCATTTTAGATTTCCCTTCTATGTTTACTGCTAATGGTTTTTTGGCAGCAACATCAAACATAATTGGAATTGATGGCCCGTAAATATCGGCATCTAAAACCCCAACTTTAAAGCCCATTTTAGCTAAAGTTACCGCTAAATTTGCTGTTACTGTAGATTTCCCTACACCACCTTTACCAGATGCTATAGCAACTATATTTTGAATTCCAGGAACTGGTTTCCCTTTAATAACATTCACTTTAGGATTTTCTGGTGCCTCCACTTTCACATTGACTGTAATTTTAGCTTTCTCATAAACCTTTTCGTGAATGATTTTAAGAATATCAACCTCAGTTCGTTTTTTTGCTTGTAAACTTGGGTTTTTTATGGTGATATCAACAATTACCTCATCGCCAAAAGTTATCACGTTTTTTACGGCACCACTTTCAATCATATTTTGCCCTTCTCCAGGAACAGTAATATTTTCGAGTGCTTTTAGTATGTCTTTTTTATCTAGCTTCATATTTAATCTAAAATCTATTTCAAAAGATCCCGATTTTGTATCAGGATTAGTTCAATTATTATAGTTTCATTCACTTCATTTTCTAAACCATGAAATTCACTAATTAAGAATCATTCTAAGAGCAAATATAAGCAATAAAGCTTGAAGACAGAAGCTTCAAGTTAGAAGTTTTAGCTATACAATTATTTGTTTTTTTTATTAGTAATTAAACCTAATAACGGCATAGTTTATGTGCCATAATAACTCTATATTTTCATCCGTTGAATCATGAAAAAATCTATGCTTTCTTTTTTAATTGTTATTGTTTTTAGCTCATCAAGTTATGGTCAAGGTAAAATAAAAGAAGCTGAAGATAGCTTGAAGGAAACGGAACAATCAATTAATAGTTATACGAAATCAACCTACTCAAATGACTCAAGTGATTCTGATAGTGATTTATTAACCGATATTGTTCGTGATTTAGTTGCTCCAATATTTGCTTACACGGCTTATGGCGTTGCTTTTGAAAGTCCGTTTGAAACATATAACAAATCTCATAATGCCGTTTTAACGAAACATCCTTATCACAATTCTGTTACTGGAAATTATTCATTTGATTGGAATGAAGACTCCGAAATTTTTACCACATCCATAACCAACCGATTTATTTATGAAACCAATAGATTATATGGTAACCATTTAAATGCAGATATGCGTTTTCTCGAACGCTGGGGATTTGAGTTAGATTACCTTCAACTTTGGGAAGGAAATGACAATTTTGGAGACAATGCCTTGGCCGTTTATACAGTTTTAGCAAAATATAATCGGGTGCGTACTGAACGTTTTGATGGTTATTGGGGATTGGGTGCAGCCTATGTTGATGGCGAGGTTAAACAACTGGGCTTTACTTATGCTTTGGGTGCAGAATGGTTTTTTGCCAACCCTTTAAGTTTGAAATCTAATTTTAATCAAACGCTGATTAATGACAATTCCATAAACAAATTTAATGCACTTTTAAATTACCACAAAAAACAATACAAGTTTATTGGAGGTTATGAATATTTAAAAATTGGAAGTGTTGGTTTTTCAAATGTCACGGTTGGAATTGGGGTTTCGTTATGATTGTGATTTGTAAATTTTACAAAAAATAGGAAAAAACTACAATTCCTTGGAAGGATCCCAATACACAGAATCTAAGTTTTGAATTTGATTTTCAATAACTTCAACACCTTCGCTTTCTAATAATTGTTGCATAAGGTTTGTACCATCAAAATGATGTTTACCTGTTAGCAAACCTTTTCGATTAACAACACGGTGTGCTGGTACATCTTTTCCGTGAGAGCCATTCATGGCATAACCAACCATTCTTGCGCTTCTAGCCGCCCCAAGATATGTTGCAATAGCGCCGTAACTTGTTACCCTACCAAAAGGGATTAATTTTGCAACCTCATAAACTTTATCGAAAAAATTAAGGGTATCTGGCTGCATTATTAAAAATCTTGAATAATATTAATTAAAGTAACAATAGAAATAACACCAGTAATTCCGCCAATAATACGGTTCATATTTTTTTGAGACGTGAAGGTTTTAGTTTTTATTTTATCGAAAAAGAAAATATACATGTAAAGCGTCACAAAAGTACCAGTAGCTGCACCAATTACATAAGCCATGATACTCGATTTTTCGAACGACATCCAACCGTAAGATGCCAAAGTAATTGTCATGTAAGCCTGATAAGGTATTGGGAAAACATTAATAGACGATAAAAATAAACCTTGAAAAAACCGACTATGCTTACTTCTTCTTTTTGCTACTATTTCCTGTTTTGGTTCAGATTTAGCCACAAAAAGAAAGTAAATGGTAATTAATATAAAAATAACAAGAGCAACACCTCTTAAAACACCAATAACTTCCTGGTGCTTACTTAAATAACGAGCAAAAATTGAAGCCAGATAGGTTTGTATTAAAACGACTACGCACACGCCGGCAGAAAACACAATACCCCTAACATGACCTTCTTTTAGGCTCACTTTTGCGGCTGTCATATTTAACAATCCTGGTGGAATAACACCAATCATTGCAAAAAATAATCCTAGAAAAAAGATAAAGGTGATGTTCACTATTATTTAATTTTGAATCTAATATAGGTAATTGGTTTGTTTTGTTCTAAATATTGCGACTCGTAAAAGGTTTGAATGCTTGTAACTTCCTCTGGGCTTCCCTCTTGTTTGTATACATTATGGTTGGCATAAAGCACCTCGTGTCCAGCTCCATGTAAAAGACCAAGAGTATAACCGTGCATAAATTCGCTATCGGTTTTTAAATTCATAATACCATCTGATTTTAGTATTTGTTTGTAACGTTTTAAAAACGTGGCATTTGTCATGCGATGTTTTGTTCGCTTATATTTTATTTGTGGATCGGGGAAGGTTATCCAGATTTCGTCCACTTCATTTTCAGCAAAGGCGTGGTCAATTAATTCGATTTGGGTACGAAGGAAGGCTACGTTTGGAATATTTTCTTCGATGGCTGTTTTTGCACCTCGCCAAAATCTTGCGCCTTTAATATCAATACCAATAAAATTTTTGTTCGGATATTTTTTGGCCAAAGCAACTGAATACTCTCCTTTTCCACAACCTAATTCTAAAACCAACGGATTATTGTTTTTAAAAACCTTTTCTCGCCAATGTCCTTTTAAATTGAAATTTGAATTTACCAGCTCGTCTCTAGTAGGTTGAACGACATTTGAAAATGTTTCGTTTTCTTTAAATCTTCTGAGTTTATTTTTGCTTCCCAAGTTTATTAACGATTTCTTGTTATTATATAATTTTTGGTAAAATTAAGCAAATAACACCAAGCCATTAAATTCTTACCTTTGAATTTAGCAAAAAAGTGCGTGAGGGATTGAGGCATTGTTGAAGCTCTTTTTGTGTTGTTGCACCCCTGCCTGCCGGCAGGCAGGTATGCAACACAAAAAAGCGACTGCCGAAAGCCCGACCCTTGGGGCACGCCCAAATATTTATTAATGAAAAAACGAATTTTAGTTGCGCCTTTAAATTGGGGTCTTGGTCATGCTGCACGATGCATTCCAATTATTAACGCTTTAATTGCGGAAGGATTCGTGCCAGTTATTGCTAGTGATGGCGTTGCATTGGCCTTATTGCGTAAAGAATTCCCTAACCTTTCTTCCATAGAATTGCCATCTTACGATATAAAATATGCTAAAAATGGTAAGCTTTTTAAATTAAAACTTTTAAAGGAATCTCCGAAGCTTATAAAGGCAATAAAGGCTGAGAAAAAGGCTATTAAATCGATTTTAGAAAATAGCAATATTGCTGGAATTATTTCTGACAACAGATTGGGCGTTAGAAGTAACAAAGTGCCTTCGGTTTTTATTACGCACCAACTAAACGTGTTAAGTGGTAATACCACTTGGTTGAGCACAAAAATGCACCAAAATATTATTAAGAAGTTTGATGTGTGTTGGGTTCCTGATGCCGAAGGGGAAATTAATTTAAGTGGCAAATTAGGACATGTAAAAAAGTTTGATAAGCCCATAAAATATATTGGACCCTTGAGTAGATTGACAAAAATTAAAACTGAAATTAAAAATGATTTAATGGTTTTGCTTTCTGGGCCTGAACCACAGCGTACTTTGTTGGAAGAAAAGTTGCTTTCAGAATTGAGGAATTTCTCGGGAAAGGTAGCTTTTGTGAAAGGTGTTATGGAAAAAGAACAAACTATACAGGTTAAAGGCGATATGACTATTTATAATTTTATGACTACTGGTTTACTTGAAAAAACTATAAATGAAAGCGCTTTGATTTTATCGAGATCGGGTTATACTACGGTTATGGATTTGGCTAAACTTAATAAAAAAGCGTTTTTTATTCCAACTCCTGGGCAGTTTGAACAAGAGTATTTAGCAAAACGACTTACCAATATGAATTTAGTGCCCAGTTGTAATCAAAAGGACTTTACTTTAAATAAATTAGAAAACATTAAAGCTTTTGAGGGTTTAAAAAGTTTTGATGTTGAAGTTAATTATAAAGATTTATTCAGCCTTTTCTAAAGTAAAGGAGAACTCGCTACCAACGCCAAATTCGCTTTCTACATAAATTTTTTCTTGATGCGCTTCGATAATATGCTTAACGATTGAAAGCCCTAATCCAGAACCGCCTTCTTTTCTAGATCCGCTTCTATCAACACGATAAAAACGCTCGAATAAACGAGGAATATTTGCTTTGGCTATGCCTTCGCCATTATCAGTTACTCTTACAATCACTTTGTTTTTAATGAGGTTTTCTATACTTACCTCTGTAGTGCCTCTTAGGCTTCCGTACTTTATGGAGTTTACTATTAAATTGGCTAATACTTGCTGAATGCGCTCTTTATCAGCCTTTACCATTATTGGATTTGGATAATCTCTATCAAAAACGAGTGTTATTTTTTTTTTGGTTGCTTTCATTTCTAACATGTCGAATACGTTTTCAACAAGCTCAACAATATTAAATATTTCCAACTTTAAACTTAAATCACCAACTTCCAGTTTGGTAATCATATCTAAATCTTTAATAATATATCCTAAACGTTCAATGCCTTTACTGGCTCTTTCGAGATATTTTTCTCTAATATTTTTATCGTTCATGGCACCATCAAGCAAGGTTTCAATATAACCCTGCACGGTAAACAAAGGTGTTTTTAGCTCGTGCGATACATTACCGATAAATTCCTTTCGGTACTCTTCTCTAACTTTTAAGGTTTCAATCTCAATCTTTTTATCTCTGGCAAACTTATCTATTTCTTGAGTTAGCGTTTGCATATCAGTAGTAATAGGGCCTTTTGCTAAAGTAACAGATTCTAGAAGTGTTAAATCATCATAGATTTTTTTTACGCGTTTGTATATAAAACGTTCTACGCTATACTGAATAACTAAAAAAGAAAAAACAAAAACACAAACTGAAAACAGTAACGGGTGATACCATTCCAAACTATAAAAGACATACAAAAAAACACTCATTAAGAGTGTTGTGTATAATGTGATGAATAATGCCGTACGAACAGCAAATTTATATGATTTTTTAAATTTCGGTTGCATTTTCAACAAACTTATAGCCTACACCTTTTATGGTTTTAAAGCTTTTATCACCTAGTTTTTCACGAAGTTTTCTAATATGAACATCAATCGTTCTACCTCCAACAACAACTTCGCTACCCCAAACAGTATCAAGAATTTCGTCTCTTTTAAAAACCTTTCCTGGTTTGGACGCTAGTAAAGATAATAATTCAAATTCTTTTCTTGGTAAAATTATCTCTTTTCCTTTTGATACAATTTTATATTCATCTCTATTAATAACCAAGCTTCCTACCTTAAGCGTATCTGCAACATCTTCTTCTTTAAAGCGACGTAAAAGCGCTTTCACCTTGCTTACTAAAACTTTTGGTTTTATAGGTTTTGCAATATAATCATCGGCGCCAGCATCAAAACCTGCAACTTGGGAATAATCTTCGCCTCTGGCTGTTAAAAAGGTAATTATTGAATTTGTTAAATCAGGATTTTTTCTAATTAGTTCACAAGCTTCAATACCATCCATTTCAGGCATCATAACATCTAAAATAATTAAATGCGGAAGCTCTTTTTTTGCTTTCTTAACACCTTCTAGTCCATTTTCAGCAGTAATAACCTGATATCCCTCGGCCGATAAGTTATAACCAACGATCTCTAAAATATCTGGTTCATCATCAACTAATAATATTTTAATATCCTTTTTTTTCATTCTTGTTAGATATAAAACTGGTTTATTGAAGTAAAGATAACCCTTATAACATTATTTCATAAAAATTATAAAATTAATAACATTAAGGTAACAATGGGCTTACAACAATTTTACATTTCGACCAATCACCCCAATATTTAACACTCTTTTGGCATCACTTTTGCTGTAATATATTATCTTTATTAAACCAAATCATAGAGTATGAAAAAAATTTACATTTTAATTTTATTCGCAATTTTAACCTTTTTTACTTCCCGTAATTTGGAAGCTCAAAATAGTGTTAAAAACCCCTCTACGCAGACAGCTATTGCAGGATTAGCAATTTACCCAAACCCTGTAAATAGCGAACGACCTACAATTAACATTGCATCCACACTAAGTTTAATTAAGCATATCGAAATATTTGATGTTTTAGGAAAACAAGTGTTTACTGCTGTTTTGGCTGGCAAGGAATTAAATATTTCTAATTTAAATAAAGGTGTTTATATTTTAAAAATTACCGAAAATGCTATTAGCGAATCTAGGAAACTAGTAGTAAATTAGGTTTAAACCTGAGTTCGACCTAAGAAAAAAAAGGTTTTTAAAAATACGATTGATAAAAGGCGTTGTTTATTGCAACGCTTTTTTTGTGCCTTTTTTTCTTAATACTTTTGTTTCTTTGCAAAGCATGATAGAAACAGCATCCATTTTTAACATAAAAAATCGAGAAGAATTTGAAGATTTAGCAATAAAAATTTTCAAATTTCAGTTTGAAAACAATAAGGTTTACAGGTCTTTTTGCGATTTATTATACAAACACCCAAGCGAGGTAAAAACTATAAAAGACATTCCTTTTTTACCTATTCAGTTTTTTAAAACCCGAGATGTTTTAAGCTCAACAGAAGCCATAAAAACAACCTTTACTAGTTCTGGTACTTCTGGCGCCGAAACCAGCAAACATCATGTTACCGATTTAAAAATCTACCAAAATAGCTTTTCAAAAGGTTTTGAGCAGTTTTATGGAAACATAGAAGACTATGTGATTTTAGGGTTGCTCCCATCCTATTTAGAACGTGAAGGATCTTCTTTAATTTACATGGTTGATAGTATGATTAAAACCTCAAACCATTCTGAAAGTGGGTTTTATTTGGATAATTTTTCTCAATTAAAAGACACACTAACTAAACTAGATTCTGAAGGGAAAAAAGTACTACTCATCGGCGTTTCATTTGCGTTGCTAGATTTCATTGAAACCTATCAATTCAACTTAAAAAATACCATCATAATGGAAACTGGTGGTATGAAAGGCAGACGAAAAGAACTGATTAGAACAGAACTTCATAACGCTTTAAAAAAAGGATTTGGGGTTGAACACATACATAGTGAATATGGGATGACCGAACTTTTGAGCCAGGCCTACTCCAAAGGAAACGGCATTTTTAATTGTCCGCCATGGATGACCATATTAACGCGAGATACTGAAGACGCACTAACTATTCAGTCTCCAGGAAAAACAGGTGGTTTAAATATTATTGATTTAGCCAATGTAAATTCTTGTTCATTTATTGCAACTCAAGATTTAGGAAGCGTAAATAGCGATGGATCCTTTGAGGTAATTGGGCGTTTTGACAATTCTGATATTCGGGGATGCAATCTTATGGTTTTATAAATTGTAAGGTTAACCACTTTTTTAGACTTATTATAAAAGCTATTTTATGAAAAGTCTCATTTTATTATTTACAATAACTATTTCCTCCTTATCTGCCCAAACTATCGATTACAACTTAAAAAAGGGTTTTGTTGCAAATGGCTATGATGTGGTTTCGTATTTTAATAACGAAGCTATTGAAGGCAGCGATGCATTCACAACCTCATTTGACAACGTTAAATTTAAATTTTCATCAGAAGAAAATTTAAGATTATTTAATAAAAATCCTGAAAAATATATTCCTCAATACGGCGGATACTGTGCCTACGCCATTGCTATTAAAAATGATAAAGTATCCATAAACCCAAAAACCTTTCAAATAGAGGACGATAAACTTTACTTGTTTTACAACGCTTGGGGAACTAATACTTTAGATTTATGGAAAGAAAAAAACGAAGATGCTTTAAAAGCTAAAGCTGATAAAAACTGGAAGACGATAAAATTTAAAAAATAATTTAAACGATTTGTAAGTTTCTTGAAAATATCTCGACAAAAACACTAGCTAAGAAAAAGAAAAATTAGCTGTTAGTTAGTTGGTTAAACGTAAAGCCTGAGTGAAAACTCAGGCTTTACTATTTTTATACAATTTGTAATACAAAATAATTCTTTTTACCGCGTTGTAGCAAAACAAACTTGTTATTTATTAAGTCTTTAGAAGTAATACTATAATCTTCTTTTACTTTTTCTTTATTTACAGAAATTGAATTTTCTTTAAGGGCTCTTCTAGCTTCGCCATTCGATTTTAAAAACCCTCCTTTTTCGGCTAATGCCGCAATAATATCCAAACCGTTTTCAATGTCTGTCTTCTCTATTTGCGTTTGTGGTACACCATCAAAAACATCTAAAAACGTTTGTTCATTTAATTGTTTTAAATCGTCACTTGTAGATTTTCCAAACAATATATTACTGGCTTTTATAGCATTATCTAAATCGTCTTTAGAATGTACCATAACAGTAATTTCTTCCGCTAATCGCCTTTGTAAAACTCTTAAATGTGGTGCTTCCTTATGTTCTGAAATTAAACTATTTATTTTAGCCTCATTTAAAAACGTAAAAATTTTGATATACTTTTCTGCATCTTCATCACTTGAATTTAACCAATATTGGTAGAATTTATAAGGCGATGTTCTATTGGCATCTAACCAAACGTTTCCGCCTTCAGATTTTCCAAATTTAGAACCATCAGATTTTGTAATTAAAGGACACGTTATAGCATACCCTTTTCCGCCACCAACTCTTCTAATTAATTCGGTTCCTGTGGTAATATTTCCCCATTGATCACTTCCTCCCATTTGAATGGAACAATCCTTTTCTCTGTACAAATGAAGAAAGTCGTAACCTTGTACTAATTGATAGGTAAACTCGGTAAAACTCATCCCTTCAGAGTCATCTGACGAAATTCTATTTTTGACAGAATCTTTAGCCATCATATAATTTACAGTAATATGCTTACCAACATCGCGAATAAATTCAAGAAATGAAAAATCTTTCATCCAATCGTAATTATTCACTAATTCCGCTGCATTTGCTTCGTCACTTTCAAAATCTAAAAAATGAGATAACTGAGTTTTTATAGCTTCTTGGTTATGCCTGAGTGTTTTTTCATCTAACAAATTTCGCTCATTAGATTTTCCTGATGGATCACCAATCATGCCTGTTGCTCCGCCAACCAAAGCTACTGGTTTGTGTCCACAACGCTGATAATGTGCCAAAAGCATAATAGGCACTAAGTTACCAATGTGTAAAGAATCAGCCGTAGGATCAAACCCAACGTATGCGCTTCGCATGCTTTCCATTAAATGCTCTTCAGCCCCTGGCATAACTGTATGTATCATGCCTCTCCAAGTTAATTCTTCAACAAAATTCGTTACCATGCTTCTTTAATTTTTATAAAACTATGCAAATATAAAAATACAGGTATAATTCCTTATGTATTCTGAATAATTCTTTAATTTAGTTGCATGATTTTAGTAACAGGAGGAACTGGATTGGTTGGAGCACATTTGCTTTACAGACTTATTTCTAATAATGAAAAAGTAAGAGCTATTTACAGAACTGAACGTAAGCTAGAAAATACTAAAAATGTGTTTTCTACTTACACAAAAGATTACAACCACCTATTTAATGCCATTGAATGGGTGCAAGCTGACCTGATTGATGTGCCATCACTTTCTGAAGCTTTTAAGGACATTACACATGTTTATCATAGTGCTGCATTTGTATCTTTTGAACCAGATAAATACCACCTTTTACGAAAAACAAATATTGAAGGCACCGCAAATATTGTAAATTTTTGTATCTCCAATGCCATTGAAAAACTTTGCTATGTAAGTTCCATTGCCACATTAGGAAGCACTTTTAGCAATGACACTATTGATGAAGACACAAATTGGAATCCTGAGACAGATAATAGTGTTTACGCCATAACAAAATATGGTGCCGAAATGGAAGTTTGGAGAGGCACGCAAGAAGGCCTTGATGCTGTTATTGTAAATCCTGGTGTCATTTTAGGTGCTGGAATTTGGTATTATGGTACGGGAAGTTTGTTTAAAAAAGCCCGTAAAGGTTTAAAATATTTCACCTCTGGAACAGTAGGTTTAATTTCTGTTGATGATGTCGTTTCGATAATGATTGAACTCATGAATAGTCAAATAAAAAACGAACGCTATGTTTTGGTTGCAGAAAACTGGACGTACAAAAACTTTTTACAATCTTTAGCACATGCTGTAGGTGCGAAACCGCCAAAAAAATTAGCAAGTGTTAAATTATTATATATAGCTTGGAAACTAGATTGGCTTAACCATAAAATTACAGGTAAAAGAAGACAATTAACCAAGCAAATTGCTAAGTCGTTAACAACGGAAAAACATCACAATAGCTCTAAAATAAAAACGGCCCTAAACTATAAATTTAAGGCCATTGATGAAACTATTCGAATTATCGGAAAACACTATCAGAAATAGGTTCTAATAGACCTTCAATTTCTTTTATGCTTTCTTCTAACCGCTCGTTATCAATTTGCAGAGAATCTTTTAACTTAACTTCTTTTAGACTAAAAGAATCTTTATTTTCTTTATTTTCAATTAATATTTTTGCAAGAGAATCTTCTGCCCTTTTGTTTTTTGCTTTCCATTCATCAGCTTCAATAATTTTAAGCGCATCTTTAAGTGCTGTTAAACTATCGGCTATTCGTGTGTAAATTTCTTCGTAATCTTCAACATGAAATGCGTAATAATCATTACTTAAGGCAAATTGTAAACTGTCAACCTGATGTCTTTCATAAACATAGGTGTTCACATTAAGTCCGCTATCGCGCATGATAAGTTTATTTTTTGAACTTCCGGAGGTAATGAATTTAGCGTCAATTAAAATATCGACCATTTTATCCTTCGTAATTAAATTCTTTGGTTTATCTGGACCTTTTAATTGATTGCAGGCAGTTGCCATAAACAGTATTCCAAAAAATAACAAAAGTCGTTTTATAATCATCTATTAAAAGTTAATCGTTTTGCTGCTTTCACCTCACTAAACTTAGCATTATGATACACTAAAACACCATTTAAAAATGTATGGGTAATTCTCGATTTAAAAGTAGCTCCCTCAAAAGGTGACCATCCGCATTTATACAAAATATTGTCTTTTGTAACAGTCCATGGATTATTTAAATCTACCAAAACTAAATCGGCAAAATATCCTTCTTTAATATATCCACGTCTTTCAATTTGAAATAAGATTGCTGGATTATGGCACATTTTTTGAACAATTTTCTCTAAAGAAATCTTTCCTTTATGGTACATTTCTAGTATAGCCGGTAAAGCATGTTGTACTAATGGCCCGCCAGAAGGTGCACTTGTATAAACGTTATTTTTTTCTTCCTTAGTATGTGGCGCATGGTCTGTCGCTATTACATCAATTCTATCATCCAAAAGCGCTTTCCATAATTGGTCTCTATCTTTTTTGGTTTTAACCGCAGGATTCCATTTTATTAAGGTTCCTTTTTTATCATAATCTTCATCTGAAAACCACAAATGGTGTATACAAACCTCGGAAGTAATTTTCTTTTCAGCTAAGGGTATTTTATTTGTAAATAATCCTGTTTCTTTCCCAGTTGACAGGTGAAAGACATGCAACCTAGCGCCTGTTTTCTTTGCTAATTCAATAGCTTTAGAAGATGAAATATAACAAGCTTCCTCACTTCTAATTATTGGGTGATATTTAATAGGAATATCATCGCCAAACTCATCCATGTACTTCTTTAAGTT
>NZ_JBATHX010000085.1:0-12848 GCF_049667265.1 Algibacter sp.
CTTATACTGATGCGCATAAAACTTTTAGAATTAGCACCAAACGACTTCACGAAAAATATGGACACTATTCGGGAATTATAGTCGATATACTTTACGATCATTTTTTAGCAAAAAACTGGAATAAATATTGTGACACCCCTTTAGATGTTTACATTGAAAATTTTTATGTTTCATTGGAAGCCAATTACGACATTTTACCGTTAAGAATCCAAAAAATGATGCCTTATATGTTAACCGATAATTGGCTATTGAGTTACGCATCCATAGAAGGCATTTCGAGAGTTTTGGATGGCATGAACAGGCGCACTAAAAACCGTTCTAGCATGAATGAAGCCGTTGTAGAACTTGAAGCTTTTTATACCGAATTTGAAGCTGAATTTTCAGATTTTTTTGATGAATTAATAGCATCATCCAAGCAAAAACTAACCGAACTAAAACAAGCGCAAAATGATTAAACACATCTTAAGTATTTCAATATTACTATGCTTTTTTATTTCATGTAAAAAAACAGAAAAAACACCAATACCAGTTCAAGGCCTTATAACAAAAAATGCTATGGTAGTTTCAGCTCGTGCTGAAGCTTCAATAATAGGTAATGATATTCTTAAAAAAGGTGGTAACGCCTTTGATGCCATGTGTGCTACACAATTAGCATTAGCCGTAGCCTACCCTTTTGCCGGAAATATTGGTGGTGGTGGCTTTATGGTGTATAGAAAAACAAATGGAGATATAGGTTCTATAGATTTTAGAGAAAAAGCTCCAATGGCCGCAACTTCTAATATGTATTTGGATGAAAACGGCAATGTAATTCCAGAAAAAAGCACTTTAGGTGCTATGGCTGTTGGCGTTCCAGGGACAATTGCAGGCGTATTTGATGTTCATAAAAAGTTAGGCTCGCTACCTATTGAAGATATTTTAAAACCAGTAATTGCTTTAGCATACAAAGGCGTTGTTGTTACAAAAAAGCAAGCGGAAACTTTTAAAGCATACCAACCACTTTTTCCAAAAGCTAATAAAGACTCAATAATTTTTGATAAACATTGGAAAGAAAACGACAGCATAAAATACCCAGCATTAGCCAAAACATTCGAGCGTATTTTAAAACATGGCAGAGATGAATTTTACAAAGGCGAAACAGCCAAAATACTTGCTAAGTTTATTCAAGATAATGGAGGCATTCTTACCGAAGCAGATTTAGCTAAATATGAAGCCAAATGGAGAACTCCAATTACCTTTACATATGATGATTTAACTATTATTTCCATGGGGCCTCCATCAAGTGGCGGCGTTTGCTTAGCACAAATTTTGAAAATGCTAGAACCTTTTGATTTAGATAAATTCGGACACAACTCACTAAAAGCCATACAAACAATTGCAGAAGCCGAAAAACGTGCCTATGCTGATAGAAGTCATTATTTAGGCGATCCTGACTTTGTAGTAGTTCCAATTGACACCTTAATTAAAGAAGATTATCTAGCAAGTAGAATGGCAGATTTTTCATTTGAAAAAGCAACACCATCAAGCGCGATCTCACACGGAAACATTCAAGTTATTGAAAGTGACGAAACCACCCACTACTCTATTGTCGACCAGTTTGGAAATGCCATTGCAGCAACAACAACTTTAAATGGTGCTTATGGTTCCAAACTATATTGCTCAGAACTTGGTTTCTTTTTAAACAACGAAATGGACGATTTTAGCAGTAAACCAGGCGTACCAAATATGTTCGGACTTATTGGTGCCGAAGCCAATAAAATAGAACCTGAAAAACGCATGCTCAGCTCTATGACACCATCTATTGTTGAAAAAAATGGTAAATTGTACATGACACTTGGCACACCTGGTGGAGCAACCATAATAACCTCCGTATTACAAACCATTTTAAATGTACATGATTTTAAAATGACCATGCAAGAAGCCGTAAATGCGCCACGTTTTCATAACCAATGGTTACCAGACGAAATTAGAATGGAACCCAATAAGTTTGACAGAAACCTAGTAATAAAACTGGAGGCATTAGGATATCCTATAAATGAAAAGGACTCCCCAATATTGGGTAAGGTCGACGGAATACTTGTTTTAGATGATGACTCGTACGAGGGTGGTGCAGATTATCGAGGAGATGATACAGCTGTCGGTTTTTAAAGCTTTCCTTATCACAACCAATTCTTTATTAATAACTTAGCCGCTGTTAAACACAAAACTTAAGTGCTCTTTATGGCTGTAAAATCTAAAAAAATATTAAAAATAATAACAGGAATTATCATTTTCTTGACACTTCCTAGTTTATTATTTTTTGGTTTTTTATACTATAAGTACAACGAAGAATTACCAAAAGGAATTCAAGGAAACCAAGCCGATGCCATGGCTCAAAAAATGCTAGAAGCACTAGATTATGAGGCTTACCAAAACACCAATTATATAGAATGGACTTTCAAAAAAAGACACCATTACGAATGGAATAAAGCAAGCAACCTCTGCAATGTATATTGGAAAGAAAACAAAGTCGTTCTAGATTTAAACAACACGTTAAACAGCAAAGTTTATATCCATAATTTTAAAAACGAAAGCGAAATGGCACAAGAATTAGTGGAAAAAGCTATTTCATATTTCAATAACGATTCCTTTTGGCTGGTTGCTCCCTATAAAATTTTCGATTCAGGTGTAGAGCGCCGACTCGTAAAAACTAAAAATAACGAAAATGCCCTCTTAGCAACCTACACCTCTGGAGGCTCTGCACCTGGGGATTCCTATTTGTGGATACTCGACGATAACGGCAAACCAAAAGCCTTCAAAATGTGGACATCCATTTTACCAATTAACGGTTTAGAGGCATCTTGGAGCGATTGGAAAACAACAGAAAGTGGCGCGCAATTACCAACATTTCATAAACTTCTTGTTTTAGGTCTAGAGATTGACGACCTAAAAACAACCAAGTAAAATATTTTTTTTTGGCGCAACCCAAACGGGTCGAGCTGCCTGCCTGCAGGCAGGTCCTTTACAAGTCCTCGCTCCTTCGGGCTGGGGGGCTATCCACTTCTATTCCTTGCGCCTGTATATCCACCAAATTTCAATCTAAGTTTAAAATGCAGTAAAATTGACAACTTCCTTCTTAGAATAATTTGCTCCAATTATATCACTTTAGCGATTTTTATATTTTTATTATAAACAAATAATTAACAAAACAACAAACCAAACCCACTTCATTTTTAAACTCAAAAATTGTACCTTTGCAACTTTGCCAATTTATGAGTCAATTCACAGAGTTTATCGAAGTTAAAGGAGCACGAGTACACAATCTTAAAAACATTGATGTATCCATTCCGCGCGAAAAACTAGTAGTTATTACTGGTTTATCAGGTAGCGGGAAATCGTCCTTAGCTTTCGATACCATTTATGCCGAAGGACAACGACGTTACATAGAAACATTCTCAGCCTATGCCAGGCAATTTTTAGGTGGTTTAGAACGTCCTGATGTCGATAAAATTGATGGCCTTTCACCTGTCATTGCCATCGAGCAAAAAACAACTAGTAAATCGCCACGTTCTACAGTCGGCACCATTACAGAAATTTACGACTTTTTACGTTTGCTCTTTGCACGTGCTAGCGACGCCTACAGTTTTAATACGGGCGCAAAAATGGTTAGCTATAGCGATGAGCAAATCAAGGAACTTATAACTAACGATTTTAAAGGAAAACGCATTAATATTTTATCTCCTGTAGTTCGTTCAAGAAAAGGACATTATCGCGAATTATTCGAGCAAATAGCCAAGCAAGGTTTTGTTAAAGTAAGAACCGATGGTGACATTCGCGACATTGTAAAAGGCATGAAATTAGACCGTTACAAGAATCACGATATAGAAATTGTCATTGACAGATTGGTAATAAATGATGGTGTTGATAATGATAAACGCCTTTCCGAAACCATAAACACAGCCATGTATCATGGTGAAGATGTCCTTTTGGTAATCGACCAAGACACTAACGAGGCACGCTATTTTAGTAGAAGTTTAATGTGTCCAACTTCAGGGATTTCATACCCTAACCCAGAACCCAATAATTTTTCATTCAATTCACCTAAGGGCGCCTGTTCTAATTGTAATGGCATTGGTACTTTATATCAAATTAACGAGAATAAAATTATTCCAGACGATTCACTTTCAATAAAATCTGGAGCATTAGCACCGCATGGCCCGCAAAAAAATAGCTGGATTTTCAAACAATTTGAAACTATTGCACAACGCTTCAACTTCAAATTAACGGATGCTTATAAAGATATCCCAGAAGAAGCTAAACAAATTATTCTTTATGGCGGAAATGATAAGTTTTCAGTTGAAAGTAAAACGTTAGGAGTTACTCGCGATTACAAAATAGATTTTGAAGGCGTGGCTAACTTCATTGAAAATCAATATAAAACAGCCGAATCTAGATCTTTAAAACGTTGGGCAAAGGATTATATGGATAAAGTTGAATGTCCTGTTTGTGAAGGTTCGCGTTTACGAAAAGAATCACTTTACTTCAAAATAAACGACAAAAACATAGCTGAATTGGCTAATACTGATATTGTCGAGCTTGCAAAATGGTTTAGCACTTTAAACGAGCACCTTTCAGAAAAACAATTAAAAATTGGCGAAGAAGTTGTAAAAGAAATAAAATCTAGACTCCAGTTTTTATTGGATGTTGGCTTAGATTATTTATCCTTAAACAGAAGCTCCAAATCATTATCTGGTGGTGAAGCACAGCGTATTCGATTGGCTACCCAAATAGGCTCTCAACTTGTTGGTGTACTTTATATCCTTGATGAGCCAAGTATTGGTTTACATCAGCGCGATAATGAAAAATTAATAAGTTCTCTGATTTCACTTCGAGATATTGGTAACTCGGTAATTGTAGTTGAGCATGATAAAGACATGATTGAACGTGCAGACTACGTTATTGATATTGGTCCGCTAGCTGGAAAACATGGAGGCGAAATTATTAGTATCGGTAATCCTGACGAGTTAAAAACACACAACACGCTAACTGCCGACTACCTAAACGGCAAAAAGGAAATTGAAGTTCCTAAAAAACGTAGAAAAGGAAACGGTAAGTTTTTAGAAATTAAAGGCTGCACAGGAAATAACTTAAAAAACGTTTCAGTAAAATTTCCTTTAGCAAAAATGATAGGTGTTACTGGAGTTTCCGGTAGCGGTAAATCTACGTTAATTAATGAAACCCTTTACCCTATTCTAAACGCGTATTATTTTAATGGCGTAAAAAAACCAATGCCATACAAAAGCATTAAAGGTTTAGAGCATATTGATAAAGTTATTGATATTAACCAATCGCCAATAGGCAGAACGCCACGTAGTAATCCTGCGACTTATACAGGCACGTTTGGCGAAATTAGAGCCTTATTTGCTAAAATTCCCGAAGCTATGATTCGTGGTTATAAAGCCGGTCGTTTTAGCTTTAACGTAAAAGGTGGTCGTTGCGAAACCTGTCAAGGCGGAGGTTTACGCGTTATTGAAATGAATTTTCTTCCAGATGTTTATGTGGAATGTGAAACTTGCCAAGGCAAACGTTTTAACCGTGAAACTCTAGAAATTCGCTACAAAGGAAAAAATATTAGCGATGTATTGAATATGACTATGAATGAAGCCGTTGAATTCTTCGAGCATATTCCTAAAATACATAAAAAGCTAAAAACAATTAAAGATGTTGGTTTGGGCTATATTACTTTAGGACAACAAAGCACCACGCTTTCTGGTGGTGAAGCACAACGTATAAAACTAGCTACCGAACTCTCAAAAAGAGACACAGGTAACACCTTTTACATTCTTGATGAACCCACAACGGGCTTGCATTTTGAGGATATTAGGGTATTAATGATTGTACTTAATAAACTTGCAGACAAAGGCAATACGGTACTGATAATTGAGCACAATCTTGATGTTATTAAAACCGTAGATCATATTATTGATATTGGCTACGAAGGCGGAAAAGGCGGCGGACAAATAATTGTAGAAGGGACTCCAGAGGAAGTTATTAAACACAAAAAAAGTTACACAGCTAAGTTTCTTAAAAAAGAATTAAGTTAGCTTAGTAATTACCATAAAGTCTAAAAAATTATATTAAAAATAAAAATATGAGAAAAGAAAAGCACCATAAAGGCTGGAATGAAATAAAAACAAACGATTCTTGGGCTATTTTTAAAATCATGGGCGAATTTGTCAATGGTTTTGAAAGAATGAGTAAAATTGGGCCTTGTGTTTCAATTTTTGGGTCTGCTAGAACAAAGCCAGATACCAAATATTACAAACTAGCCGAAAGCGTTGCTAAAAAAATTGTTGAAGCCGGTTATGGCGTTATTACTGGTGGTGGTCCAGGTATTATGGAAGCCGGAAATAAGGGTGCACACTTAGGAGGTGGAACTTCAGTTGGATTAAACATTGATTTACCCTTTGAACAACATGATAACCCATACATAGACCATGATAAAAGTTTAGATTTTGATTACTTTTTTGTTAGAAAAGTTATGTTTGTTAAATACTCACAAGGCTTTGTAGTTATGCCTGGTGGTTTTGGAACGCTAGATGAGCTTTTTGAAGCGATAACCCTTATTCAAACTCATAAAATTGGTAAATTTCCAATTATTCTTGTTGGAACAGAATTTTGGCAAGGCATCATGGACTGGATAAAAATGACCCTTCTAGAAGGCTTTGGAAACATTAGTGAGAAAGATTTAGATCTCATTCATTTGGTTGATACCGAAGATGAGGTTATTGATATTCTTGATGCATTCTACAAAGATTCAGGTTTAAGCCCTAATTTTTAAAAAGAATCCATTTTTATTTTGTGACCCTAAAACACTCCAAGTAATTACAATAACTACTATGTCGGGTTATAAGCCGCTATATTTTACTATATTGCGGCGCCTTACATGAATTTATTAACCTTTAATGCTATTGAAAATTGAAAATTCACTTTTTTAATTATATCCTTTTACTCTTAATTTGCTTTTCTAGTTTTGGTCAAAACAAAATGGATGTTAAGGCCGTTTTTGACATCAACCAAAAGCAAATAAAAATTTCTCAAACTATTCATTATCAAAACACTACAAATGATGAATTGAAAACCATTTACCTTAACGATTGGAACAATAGCTACTCAACCAAAACGACGCCTTTAGCAAATCGAATTGCCGATGAATATAATAACGATTTCCATCTTGCTAAAAACGAAGACAGGGGTTTTTCTGTAATTACTTCTATTAAGCAAAATGACGTAAAATTAGAATATTCACAATTAAAAAACCAAATTGATATACTTAAAGTAAACTTAAAAGAACCATTAAAACCTAATGACTCCTATACCATTCAGTTAGAGTATTTGGTAAAAATTCCAAATGCAAAATTTACCAAATACGGCATTACGGATGATGGCAATATTAACTTAAGGTACTGGTATATTACACCAGCAATTTATAATGGTGAATGGCAATATTATAGTAATAAAAATTTAGATGATTTATTTATACCTAAATCCGATATTACTTTAGAAATCGAGTATCCTAACGGTTATGCTTTGACTTCAGAATTAGATATAAGTAAAACTGAACAACTCCCTAACAAACAAATAGTTAATCTAGAAGGAAATGATAGAGTAAATAATAAGTTATTTTTAAATAAAAATTCGAATTTTAGAACTATTCAAGATGAGGATTTATCAGTTATTTCGAACATTATTGATAACAATTTAGAGGTTATTGAAAAAGTTTTAATAACTGAAAAAGTAAAAGCATTTATTTTTGAAAACCTTGGTGAATACCCTCATAAAAAATTGCTGCTTTCTCAAATTGATTATGATAAGGATCCTATTTATGGATTAAATTTTTTACCAAGTTTCATAAAACCATATCCAAATAAATTTAAATACGAATTACAATTTCTAAAAATTGCATTACATAATTATTTAGAAAACACCTTACTAATAAATCCAAGAAAAGAACAATGGCTCATTGATGGTATCCAGATTTACTATTTAATGAAATATGTTGATGAGTATTATCCAGATATGAAATTTCTAGGAACCTTTGCCGATTTTTGGGGTGTAAGATCGTTTCATGCCGCAGATATGAAATTTAATGATAAATATGTCCTATCATACATGCTAATGGCTAGAACCAATAGAGACCAACCACTAACAATGGCTAAAGATTCTTTATTAAAATTCAATAAAAATATAGCTAATAAATTTAAAGCTGGTATAGGACTTAATTATTTAGACGATTTTGTAAATCATGATATTGTTGAAAATAGTATTGAATCGTTTGTAAGAGATAACAAATTAGAACCAACTACCGTAAAAGATTTTGAAAACTTCATAAAATCAAAAACAGACAAGAATATCGATTGGTTTTTTGAAGACTACTTAAATACTAGAAAAAAAATAGATTTCAAAATACAAAAAGTAAGAAAAACAGACGACTCTATAACGCTTACCATTAAAAATAAGAGTGAAAACAGTATGCCTGTTTCGTTATATTCACTCAATAACGATAGTATAGTATCAAAAATATGGGTTGAGAACATTAATGAAAGTAAAACCATTACGATTCCAAGACTGGATGCTAATAAACTTGTACTTAACTACAATAATAGCATTCCAGAATTTAATTTAAGAGACAACTGGAAATCATTAAAAGGATTCTTTTTCAACAACAAACCCTTGCAGTTTAGAGTGTTTCAAGATATAGAAGACCCTAATTACAATCAGGTGTTTTTTATGCCAATTGCAGAGTTTAATAATATCTATGATGGTATTACACTCGGCGCTAAGGCTTACAATAAAACAGTATTAAGAAAACTTTTTAATTACAAAATTGCACCACGATATTCTTTTAAATCAAGGTCTATAACAGGTGCCGCATCAGTTTTTAAAAGTCATTACATTCAAAATAGCGACCTATACACGATTCATTATGGTATTGTTGGAGGATACAGCTCCTTTGGTGAAAATTTATTTGTTAGACAAATTACCCCATCTATTCAGTTCCTTTTTAGAGAAAATGATGATTTCAGATCTAACAAAAGGAAATGGTTAAGCTTAAGATACGTAGATATTCATAGAGATGAGGATGTGAACAATATATTAACTTCTAACGAACCAAATTATAGTGTCTTTAATGTTAGATATGTTCACTCTAATGACAATTTAATTAATTTTAGTAAATGGAATACAGATTTTCAAATTGGAGAGAAGTTTAGCAAAATATCTTTAAATTATGAGTTTAGACAGCTATTTGAAAGTAATAGACAATTAAACGTACGAGCGTTTGCAGGTGCATTTCTAAGTAATAAAACAAATGTAGCCTCCGATTTTTTTAGTTTTGCTTTGGATAGACCAACCGATTATTTGTTTGATTATAACTACTTAGGACGATCTGAAGCTACTGGAATTTTTAGCCAACAATACATTGAAGCTGAAGGCGGATTCAAATCAAAATTAGGAGCCCCATTTGCGAATCAATGGATTACGACTATTAATGCTAGTACAACTCTATGGAAATATGTTTTGGCTTATGGTGATATTGGGCTAGTAAAAAACAAATCCTTCTCACCAAATTTTGTTTATGATTCAGGTATCCGAATCAATTTAGTGACAGATTATTTTGAAATTTATCTTCCAATATATTCCAATTTAGGTTGGGAAATTGGTCAACCTCGTTACGACCAAAAAATACGTTTTAAGTTTACCGCTGATCCTCAAGCACTTTTAGGACTTTTCAGAAGGCGTTGGTATTAAACGTTATTGATTAAATAATAATCACAAATACGACCTAAACGCTACATATTATTCAAAAATATTGGTAAAAATTATTATTTTTTAAGAATTTAGCAGTTGTTTAACACTGGAATTAATTGCAAAAAAGCTGTTTATTCCCTATTTTTGCGAGACTAAAGCATGAACCTATGCAACCAATAACCAACTTGAAAAACAATATATCATTCGAAGATTTTAAGGCAGAAGTCATTAATGACTATAAAATTGCTATGATAAGTCGAGAATGTAGTTTACTTGGGCGTCGTGAAGTTTTAACAGGAAAGGCCAAGTTTGGTATTTTTGGTGATGGTAAAGAAGTACCTCAGTTAGCCATGGCAAAAGCATTCAAAAAAGGCGATTGGAGATCTGGATATTACAGAGATCAAACTTTTATGATGGCCATAGGCGAATTAACGCCTGAACAATTTTTTGCAGGACTATACGCGAATACAAATATCGAATTAGAACCTATGTCAGCTGGCAGGCAAATGGGAGGTCATTTTGTAACCCATAGTTTAAACAATAATGGAAGCTGGAAAGATTTAACAAATCAGTACAATTCTAGTGCAGACATTTCTCCTACTGCTGGACAAATGCCAAGATTATTAGGTTTAGCGCAAGCATCAAAAATATTCAGAAAGGTTAAAGGTATTAATACGTCTGGTTTTTCAAAAGAAGGCAATGAAGTTGCTTGGGGGACTATTGGAAATGCAAGTACAAGCGAAGGTTTGTTTTTTGAAACTATTAATGCCGCGGGTGTATTGCAAGTACCAATGGTTATTAGTGTTTGGGATGATGAATATGGTATTTCCGTTCATGCAAGACATCAAACTACCAAAGAAAATATTTCAGAAATTTTAAAAGGTTTCCAAAGGGATAAAGACACTAAAGGTTACGAAATTTTACGCGTTAAAGGTTGGGATTATGCTAACCTTATTGAAACCTACCAAGAAGCTGGAGCCATTGCTCGAGAAGAACATGTACCCGTTTTAATTCACGTTCAAGAGTTAACGCAACCTCAAGGCCACTCAACATCTGGGTCGCATGAACGATACAAAAACGCTGAACGATTAGAATGGGAAGCTAAAAACGATTGTAACGTTAAATTACGGGAATGGATTATTGAAAACGGCATTGCAACCAACGAAGCGCTGGTAGAAATTGAAAGATCGGCTAAAAGAGATGTTCGAGACGCTCGGAAAAATGCTTGGAATACGTTTTTAAGACCTTTAAAAAAGGAGCAACAAGAATTAATTTCGATTTTCAAACAAGTAGAATCTGTTAGTGTTAATGGGGTGTTTATTGCAAAATTAAAAGATAGCTTAGTAAATATTGATGAACCAACAAGAAAAGACATGTTATCTCATGCCAGAAAAGCATTAAGATATATTGTTGGAGAATCATTTCAAGAAAAGAAAACTTTAAGCAATTGGATTAATTCTTTATTTGAACATGCTCAGCCGAAGTTTAGTTCCCATTTATATTCTGAAACACAACGTTCCAATTCAAGAATTAAAGAAATTAAAGCAACTTATGACGATGGCGCTGAGCAGGTAGATGGCAGAATCATTCTACGCGACAATTTTGATGCAATTTTTGGTAGTTATCCAGAAGCATTAGTTTTTGGTGAGGACACAGGAAATATTGGCGATGTAAATCAAGGATTAGAAGGTCTTCAAGAAAAATATGGCGAACTACGTGTTGCAGACACAGGAATTAGAGAAGCAACCATAATCGGGCAAGGTATTGGTATGGCATTACGTGGCTTAAGACCCATTGCAGAAATTCAATATTTAGATTATATTTTATATGCATTGCAAATAATTAGCGATGATTTAGCAACCTTACACTACAGAACAAAAGGTAAACAAAAAGCTCCTTTAATTATTAGAACTCGTGGGCACAGATTGGAAGGAATTTGGCATTCTGGCTCTCAAATGGGTGGTGTTTTAAACTTAGTAAAAGGTGTTAATTTATTAGTGCCAAGAAACATGACCAAAGCTGCCGGTTTCTACAACACGCTTTTACTTGGTGATGATCCAGCCATAGTAGTTGAATGCTTAAATGGATACAGACTTAAAGAAAAAATGCCTAATAATTTAGGCCATTTAAAAACACCAATTGGTGTTGTTGAGACCATAAAAGAAGGAACCGATATTACTGTGGTTTCATACGGCTCTACACTTCGTATTATTGAACAAACAGCAAAAGAGTTATTAGCCGTTGGAATTGATATAGAAATAATTGATGTTCAATCATTAATACCTTTCGATATAAACCACGATATTGTTAAAAGCATAGCCAAAACTAATAGAGTCATGATTATTGATGAGGATGTTCCTGGTGGGGCTTCTGCTTATATTTTGGATAACATTCTAAACGAACAAAACGGCTTTCAATATTTAGATAGTAGCCCAAAAACACTAACTGCTAAACCGCATAGGCCTGCGTATGGAAATGATGGCGATTATTTTTCAAAACCTTCCGCAGAAGATATTTATGAAGCAATTTATGAGGTTATGCACGAATTGAATCCTAATGATTTTCCTAAATTAAGATAGTTCTTTTTCTATATGAAAGCAGTATCAGCAGTAACTATAAAAAAAGAATTACAACATCAATCTAAGGAAGAATTAATCACACTTTGCTTAAGATTATCGCGTTTCAAAAAGGAAAACAAAGAACTACTCACCTATTTATTGTTTGAATCAGAGCATGAATCTGGTTATATTGAATCGGTAAAAGAGTATATGGATAATGAATTTGAAATTATAAACCGAGATAGCTATTTTTATATCCGAAAAAGTGTTCGTAAAATTCTTCGTAACGTAAAAAAGTTTGTACGCTATTCTCAAAGTAAAGAAACTGAAGCAGAATTACTTATTTATTTTTGTGCCATTCTAAAAGATTTCTCACCTACCATAAAACGCAGTACACAGCTTCAAAACATGTACAACCGCCAAATACTTCTTGCTAAAAAAATTGTTTCTGGTTTGCATGAAGATTTACAGTATGATTATAATTTGATGTTAGAAGATTTATAA
>NZ_JBATHX010000086.1:0-5747 GCF_049667265.1 Algibacter sp.
ACTTATAAATAGAAACAAAAATAAACTTTAAATAAATGAAAAATCCAGTACAATGGTTGGAGATTGCCACAACAGATCTCGAAAGAGCTAAAGACTTTTACGCGCATGTATTTGAACTAGAATTTCAATTTATTGAAATGCCAGATAGTAAAATGTTTATGTTTGGAGAACCTGACAAAGTAGGTTCTGCCGGCTGTTTGGTGCAAACGGATGGTAGTAACCCAAGCGCAGATGGAACAATCATATACTTTTCATGCGAAGATGTTGCTATACAAGCAAAGCGTGCAGAATCGGCAGGAGGTAAATTAATCGTCCCAAAAACAGACATTGGTGATTTTGGTTTTTTTGCACAAATAATGGATTCAGAAGGAAATCGAATTGGCCTGCATTCGAATAAGTAGTCACCAAACTTAAATAAGAAGCACATAAAAAAGTGTATAATGAATTGCTTTGGTTGTTGCTATTTTGTTACATCTGTTTTTCCTTCGGAAAATCCTCGCACTCAAACATGCAACAAACCATTCACAAAAACGCTGTGAGTAATTAAAACTAAATTTATGAATAAGTATAAACTGACTTTTTTCCTTCTCCTTATTTTTCTGTCAATGAAGGCACAAATTATAGATGTACATCTTCATAGTTACACGGATACAGATTATTGGGGAGGAAGAACACATCCAACAGGAATTGAATCTCCTAAAAACGCCGATGCACACTTAGCAAAAACAATTGCTGTAATGGATAAACATCAAATAGAGTATGCTGTTGTTAGTGGCTCTATTGAAAGTGTCGAGAAATATATTTTAGCCGATTCAAGGTTTATTCCTGGATATATGGATGAAGAGGAATTAATTTCCGTCGATAAATTTGAGGAATTAATTATTGATGGTAAAATAAAAGTTTTTGGAGAGATAGCAGGAGTTTATTTTGGTCGAACACTTAATGATCCAATCTATGCACCTTATTTACAACTTTGCGAGAAATATGGGGTTCCTATAGCCTATCATACAGGAGGAGGGCCGCCTATGACTCCATATTCTTGCTGCCCAAAATTTAGAATTTCACTAGGAGATCCATTTCTTATCGAGGACGTTTTAGTAAAGTATCCAAAACTAAAAGTTTATTTGATGCATGGCGGTGAAGTTTTTTTCGAACATGCAATAAGAATGTTATCACTTTATAGACATCTTTATATTGATCTTGGTGTTTTATTATGGGTCGACCCAATAGTTAATGACTATGCTATAAGACTGCTTAAATTGGCTAAAAAAGCAGAAGTATTAGATCGTGTTATGTTTGGTTCAGATCAAATGGTATGGCCGGAAGCCATAACTAAATCCGTAGAATTTCTTAATAGTTTGGAATTCTTAACTGAAGAAGAAAGAAAGATGATTTTATATCAAAATGCGAAAACATTCTTAAAGTTAGAATGATAAATACATGAACTAACATCTATAATTAATTGCTAATCGAGTATTTAATCGAAAAAATAATTAACCTCTCGCTCGTTTTCTTCTGCTACCTTAGTTCTGGCCAGCGCAAACTAACCATACACGAACACGTTTTACATAACATCTGAACAATACACTTTACTAAATTGATTTGATAAGGAACAATATTATAAAATCGCAAGATGTTTTTATTCCTTCTTGTAATGAAGAAGTTTTTAAAATTTATAATTTATACCAATTAAGTAATTATCTTCCTGACTATTGAATGTTAATTCCATATGCTCTTTTTGGTATTCTGAAGTGAATATATAAGAACTTCCGATACCAATTATTGCACCTGCCAAAATATCCCATCCATCGTGTTTATCAGCATCAATTCTACTAAAAGCAGTAAATCCAGCTAGTGCATAAACAGGAATACTGTATTTAAAACCGTAACGTATGTGAATAAATGACGCACTTTGAAAAGTTGTAGATGTGTGTCCGGACGGAAAAGAATTATTATTACTCAAATCTGGTCGTTTCTTGATTATACTTGCTTTTAATCCAAAAGTGACTGCTTCTGTTACTAATAATCCTTTTGTAAATTGCCAACTACCTTTTGTGTCATTAATAATAAAAGTAGATGCTAAAGTTGCTACTGGAAGTGCAAATAACAAAATATCGCCTGTAGTTTCGACAGTATTATTTTGTGAAGCCAATTTATTGGTACTTATTAAAAAAAGAAAACAAAGGAGAAATGTTATGTGGGAAATATTCGTTTTGCACATTGAGAAAAACATTATTGTTTCAATTTATAAAATAACAAGGTAATAAAATTTACAAATACGATTACCATTCCATTCTCTTTTTATGCCATTTTCATTAGCCAACGAAAAAAACTTAAATTTAAAATAAAAAACCCTAACTACCTACTCGGGTTGAGTAGAAAATACTGTGTATAACACCGTTAAAAAATTATTGTTAGTTCTAGCCTACTTACGAAAATACTCCCGGATTTTCTATTCCGTTATTATTTACTAAATTACGTGTTTAACCACCCAACTATTCATACTAAAACACGTTACAACTCATTGTCCAAACAAAAATTCCCTTCTCAAATTCAACTAAATACATTAAAATTCAAAAATATAAGTTAAAATATTTTTTATTTCTAACCGATTGTTTAGTTTTGCCTTGTAATTAGAGATAATGGCAAGAAAAAAAGAATATAACGAAGATGTGGTAGTAGAAAAAGCAATGAACCTTTTTTGGCGAAATGGTTATGAAACTACTTCAATGCAGATGCTTGAAAAAGAAATGGGCATTAATAAGTTTTCTATATATTCAAGTTTTGGAAACAAACATGGTCTATTTCTAGAAAGTCTAAAAAGTTACAAAAGAAAAGTAAATACCATTTTCGAAGAATTTAAAAATTCAAATAATGGAATAGAAGATATTAAAGATTTTTTCTATAACTCAGTTAGAATTTGTACTATAAATGGAAATCAAAAAGGCTGTTTATTCACGAATACTTACAATGAATTTTCAGAAAAAGAAGATGCTCAAATTAATGAACAAATGAATTATTTTATGAATAATCTAAAAGAATTATTCATTGATAAATTAAAAATGGATTCCAATAAGGATGAAGAAACTGTCTTAAAACAAGCTAATTATTTATTATTAGCAAAGCATGGTTTAGCAGCTGCATCAAGGGTAAATAATAAAAAAGAAATAGAAGATTATATTGAAATGACCTTCAAAAATTTATAAACATTTTTTTTAAGCTATAACTAAACGTTTGTTTAGTTATTTAATAATAAGTAAAACAATAAAATTTAAAATTATGACATCATTAAAAATTCACAACATCGAAACTGCACCGGAAGGAAGTAAGGCGCTTTTAGAAAAATCGCAAAAAGCATTTGGAAGGATTCCTGGTCTTCATGGCGTATTAGCTGGATCTCCAAAAATTTTAGAGGCATACCAATCCTTACATCAACATTTTGTTGATACATCATTTAATAATGAAGAACTTACTGTTGTATGGCAAACAATTAACGTAGAACATGCATGTCATTACTGCGTGCCAGCACATACTGGTATTGCAAAAATGATGAATGTAGCTGACAATATTACAGAAGCCTTACGCAACGAAACACCTTTTGAAAATCCAAAGTTAGAAGCTTTAAGAAACATGACATTACTAATTGTTAGAAATCGTGGTCAGGTATCTCAAGAAGAGTTAAACACGTTTTATGCGGTTGGTTATGGAGAACAACAACTATTAGAAATCATTTTAGGATTGGCTCAAAAAACAATCAGTAACTATACAAACCATATTGCAAATACACCAGTAGATGCACCTTTTCAAAAATTTGCCTGGTCAAAAGAAAAAGTGGAGGGATAAATACCACAGATAGATTAGTAACTTAAAACCTTGCGTTTATTCGGAAGGTTTTTTAATAAAAATAAAACTATGCATTATTTAAAATCAGGTATCATAATTATTATCAGTTTGCTATTAACCGCATGTGGAAATAAAGAAGCCAAAACCAAAGAAACTAACAAAACAGTAGAAGTTAAACTGCCAGAATTTCAAAATAAAGGACACGAATTAATCTACCAAATGACTCAAGAAACTGGGAGTTATCAAGACTTACTTAATTTGAAAGACATTGTTTTCAATTATACATACCGCACACCAGATAAAAAAGAAGATGTATCGATTGAATCATACATTTTTAATGGAGAACTCTCTCATGGTGCTTACTTGAAGCACGAAAGAACTTTGCCTGATTTAAAAGGTACAATGGAACAGGGATACAACGGAAAAGACTTTTGGGTAAAATTGAATGGACAAGAAATTAGCGACAATAGTGCCATCCAAAGCGCAGCCTTTACTCGTAAGACTAATTTTTATTGGCTTACTATGATGCAAAAATTATTAGACCCTGGTATCAATTATGAATATTTGGAGCAAGATAATATTGATGGCAAATTGTATCATATAGTGAAAATTACCTTTAATACCGCTGATGATGTAACTTCCGACACTTATCAGCTATATATTAATCCGGAAACACATTTAGTAGACCAGTTTTTGTTTACCGTAGTATCTAAAAATGTGACTGACCCAATTTTGATGCGCGTAAAATATGAAAAAGTGGAAGGTATCTTGTTAACTACTTACCGCAAATACACCAAATCAGACTGGGAAGCTAATGTGCTTAACGATGCCTGGATTGAAGAAATCACCAAAGACATTAAGTTCAATCAAAATTTAGATATAGCTTTATTCGACAAATAATATGAAGCTTTAGTAAGTTAGCAAAAAAACTAGGCACAAAAACGTGTATATTTAATTGCTTGGGTCTAGCCTACTTGGAAATTCCTTTTAAATTTTCTCTGGTTCATTCGATTTTTGCTAAATTAGTTGCTAGAACAACGTAACTAATCAAACACATAAGCACCAATTCGGTTAGATCAAATAAATGATAAATGGAACTCAATATGAGACTTGAATCAAATGCAATTATACAAATTCAAAAACCAGTAAATGTCGTTTTTGAAGGGATTGTAAATCCAGAGAAAATGACCAAGTATTTTATTTCTGAAAGTAGCGGACGACTTGAATCAGGAAAAGAAGTGATTTGGAAATTTCCTGAATTTGAAGATAAGTACCCTGTTAAAGAAATTAAAATTGAAAATAATAACTCCATTTCCTTTGTTTGGGACCCAGAAACTGTAGTGATAATTACATTAGAAAAATTGCCAGATGATAGCACCATAGTAAGAGTAAATGAAAATGGAAAGGAACTTAATGAAGATAATCTGAAATGGGCTTTAGAAAATTCGGGTGGATGGGCAAATTTCCTCGCCTGTATGAAAGCCTATTTGGAATACGGTATCCAACTCAGAAAAGGTGCATTTGAATTTATGAGAAAGAGATAAACAATAAAAAAGCATCAAAATGAAAGTTACAGCTGAAAAAAATGAAAAAGTTGCTAATATGATCTTTGCCTCTATTTACCCCCATTACTGGAATAGATTGGAAAAACATGGTAGAACAAAAGAAGAATTCCATGAAGTAATGGAATGGTTTACTGGATTTGATCAAGATGCTTTACAAGCACTTATTAATGAAAAAGCAACTTTTAGAACATTTTTTGAAAAAGCTAAAATACATCCAAACGCACACTTGATTAAAGGAGTCGTTTGTGGTTATCGAATTGAAGAAATAGAGGATGAATTTGAATTGTATAAACAATGCAGACGTATGGAAAAGCTGATTGATGAATTAGCAAAAGGTAG
>NZ_JBATHX010000087.1:0-4109 GCF_049667265.1 Algibacter sp.
TCGTCGTTTTCAATGGTATGAATAAACTCTAAATCTTCTGGCTCTAAAGCACGTAAAAATATATTTTCGCCTTTTAGAGTTATCATATACTGCCTTTAAAAACTAGTTTTGCTGGGCCAATAAGCCATACATTTTTATAGGTGCCATTTTGGACCTCGAAACACACTTTTAATGTGCCGCCTTCAACATTTAAGGTGACTTCATTTTTATCTGTTTCACCCAAATGGTGCATGGCAATTGCAACGGCCGTTACGCCTGTGCCGCAAGATAAGGTTTCATCCTCAACGCCACGCTCGTAAGTTCTAACTCTAAACGCAGCATCAGATTCCTTTTTTACAAAATTTACATTGCTTCCTGCTTCATTATAAGGTTCGCCATATCGGATGGCTGCACCTTTTGATTTAATATCAAAATCGGCTATGCTTTTTTCAAATTGAACATGGTGTGGCGAACCTGTATTTAAGAACACATGATTTTTAAAGGTTTCAACCGTATCCACATCTAGCATTTGTAGTTTTACAATATCGCCATTAATGGTGGCGTGATGCATCCCATCAATTGCTTCGAAAACGGCTTTATCATTAATGACTCCTAATTGTTTTGCGAATGCTACTAAACAACGCCCGCCGTTTCCGCACATAGTACTTTCGTTACCATCGGCATTGTAATACACCATTTTAAAATCGTGCTCTGGATGGTTTTCTAAAAGAATTAATCCGTCTGCGCCCACTCCAAATCGGCGGTCGCATAAAAATGCCACACGTTTGGTATCGGTTTTATCGAAAGTTTGTTGACGATTATCAATCATCACAAAATCGTTTCCTGTGCCTTGGTATTTATAAAAAGTCTGTTGCATAATGAAAAGCAAAGATAAAGAAGTGAATTAAATTTTTTGGCTGTTATGTCGATTTTTGAGTGCTTTATAAAAGTTTATTAAAAAGTATTAACGATGAATGGGAAGCGCGTTAGGGATAGCAATGGAAAGCCCACAGGGCGGCACGACCGAGGACTTGTAATGGATAGCCCGACCCTTGTGGTAACCTGCCTGCCGGCAGGCAGGCGCCAAAAAACAAATAAACAATGGATTGTTAAATGAGCGTTAAAGTTGACGTTAAAAAAAGTTAAAAAGGTGATAGGTGTTCAATAAAAAATTAATTTTAATCGTTAACTAGATAGAAATAGTTTAAAAAGTAAAAAATAATATGAAGAAGATTCTAACATTAGTATTTGTATCGGCATTAGGCGGTATTTTCACATTAGGAGCCTACAAGCTTTTTATTGAGAAGGAGAAACCTGTTTTGGTTGCTTCCGAAACTACAAACGCTACTTTTTTGCCGACTAATAATATGAACACATTATTTAAGGCTGAAGACGCGATTGATTTTACGGTTGCTGCTGAAAATACAGTAAATGCGGTGGTACACGTTAAAAATGTAACGCTTAGCTCGGGGCAATTTACTATGCAAGATTTGTTTTCTGGCAGAAGTTCTGAACGCGCACAAATGGGCACCGGATCTGGCGTTATAATTAATGCCGATGGGTATATTATTACCAATAACCACGTGATTAAAAATGCACATGAACTATCTGTTACCCTAAATAATAATAAAACCTATGTGGCTGAAGTAATTGGTGCTGACCCTAAAACCGACATTGCTTTGTTAAAAATTGATGCCGATGAACAATTGCCATATGTAACTTTTGCAGACTCTGATAATGTGAAAATTGGTGAATGGGTTTTGGCGGTTGGAAATCCTTTTAATTTAACATCGACGGTTACGGCAGGAATAATTAGTGCTAAAGCTAGAGATTTATCGGGTACAAGCAGACAGTCTTTTTTACAAACAGATGCTGCGGTAAACCCTGGTAATTCTGGTGGTGCTTTGGTGAATACTAATGGTGAATTGGTTGGTATTAATACTGCCATTTCATCGCAAACAGGATCGTATGTTGGCTATTCATTTGCTGTGCCTAGTAATATTGCTAGAAAGGTGATTGAAGATATTATGGAGTACGGCAATGTGCAAAACGGTATTTTGGGAATTCAAGGTGGTGCATTAAATAGCATAATGGCTGAAAAAATTGGTGTTACCGATACTGAAGGTGTTTATATTGATAGTGTAGTTGAAGACTCAGGAGCTGAAAAAGCGGGTGTAAAAAAAGGTGATATTATTAAGGAAATTGATAATATTAAAATTTCAAGTTTCTCTGATTTAACCGGACATTTAAGTGCTAAGCGCCCGGATGACGTTGTAAACTTAACAGTATCAAGAGATGGCCTTATTAAAACCATACCTGTTACACTTGCTAAAATTGACACCTTTATAATGCCACTTGTTGGGACCCTTAAAAATGCTAAAACTTCTGAACTTAAGAAAAGTAATGTAACTTATGGTGTGAGTATTACTAAACTAAATTCTCAATATGAAGCCTATTGGAAAAAGAATGGTATTGAAACTGGTTGTATCATAACTTCTATTAATGATATGAAAGTTAAAAATATTGATGATGTTCAAAAAGCATTAAAAAATCAATCAAGTAATGAAGCTTTGCGTTTAGAACTTATAAATAAAAATGGCGATTTAGAACGTTATAATTTTAGATAAAATCGTCCGTTTAACGACTTAAATAACCCTTCGAATATTTAAATTCTCGGAGGGTTATTTTTTTATTATAATAGCTTACGAAAACGTTTGAAATATGGTATTTTTGCCAAAATTTTACACCACAAACTAAACTATTTAAGCTATGAGTTCTAATAAAACTTATGAAAAAGAATTAGCCTTTCAAGCAGACCGAAGAAGAGCTACCGTTGAATTTATTAAAACAGTAAGTGATTTATGGTATGATAAATCTATTGAACTGGTTTTATTTAGAAATCAACTTATCGATAGAAATGTAAGTCAGATTTTAAACTTACATGAATATGCTGGCAAATTTGTACAAAAACCAATCTCAATTTTCGATTCAGTTGAGATAGCACAAGCTATTAAAGCGCTTCATATTGCTCCAGCAAAATTAGATATTGGAAAACTTACTTATGAGTATCATTTGGAAGACAATAAACATAATAATGCCAAAGCCTTTGTTGCTAACAAATTAAAGGATGCCAGTAAAAATGGTGATATTGAACCAAAAGATGTCGTGCTTTATGGTTTTGGTAGAATTGGTAGATTGGTGGCTAGAGAACTCATGAACAGGACTGGAAAAGGTAGTCAGCTACGATTAAGAGCCATTGTTACAAGAGGACCTATTGATGCTAAAATACTAGAAAAAAGAGCATCGCTTTTACGAAATGATTCTGTGCATGGCGATTTTCCTGGAACGGTTAATATTGATGAAAAAAATAGTGCAATCATTATTAATGGAACAACGGTAAAAATCATTTCGGCCAACAATCCTGAAGATATTGATTACACTAAATTTAATATTAATAACGCCTTAGTTATTGATAACACAGGTGCCTTTAGGGATAAAGAAGCGTTGAGTAGACACTTAAAATCTAAGGGTGTTGATAAAGTTTTATTAACAGCGCCCGGAAAAGAGGTTCCTAATATTGTATATGGTGTAAACCATAAGGAGTATAGTCCTGACAAAGTTGATATTTTTTCGGCAGCATCCTGTACAACAAATGCCATAACGCCTATTTTAAAAGTTGTTGAAGATTCTTTTGGGGTTAAAAGTGGCCATTTAGAAACCATTCATGCGTATACAAACGATCAGAATTTGGTTGACAATTTCCACAGCAAATACCGCCGAGGAAGAGCTGCTGGATTAAATATGGTTATTACAGAAACTGGTGCTGGAAGTGCCGTTGCCAAAGCATTGCCTAGTTTAGAAGGCAAGTTAACATCAAACGCTATTAGGGTGCCTGTACCAAACGGGTCATTGGCTATTTTAAATTTAGAAATAAAAAATAAAACATCGCTAAATGGTGTGAATACTATTTTAAAGAAATATGCCTTAGAAGGTGATTTGGTTGAGCAAATTAAATATGAATTAAGCGACGAATTAGTTTCGAGCGATATTATTGGGTGTTCTGCCCCAGCAATTTATGATAGTAAAGCCACTATTGTTCGTTCAGATGGGAAAAATATTGTGCTTTATAT
>NZ_JBATHX010000088.1:0-10565 GCF_049667265.1 Algibacter sp.
GCAGCATCAATCCATTCTCCAAAGACCTTTGAAAATGTACATGCACTTCATCAAAAAGCGTTTGTAAATCCCAAGTTCTAAAATCATCAGCGTCTACTTTTTCTGCGGTTTCAGTTCGGTTGTAAAACTGCCATCTGTGCTGATTAAAATACTGCCAATATAAATTAGCCAATATATTTTCCAAAAGGTTTTTTGTTGGAAATTCGCTTGTCGCAATGCGGTTTTTAAAGTCGTTAATAATGCTTAATTGCGCATCTTCCTCTAAAATTAAGGCATACTTACTTTTAAAAAGCATGGTTTTAATAAGTTGCGGATGGTTGTCATCTTTAGCTGCAAGTTTTTCAATATCACCAACAAGCTTTAAAGCAGATTTTGGTAAACCATCAACTTCATATTTTTCGACTTGAGTCCACAAATCGAGATAGTTAGGATTTTGAGCCTGTGAAAACGTTGAAAATAGTATAATCATAAATAATAATAGTGAGCGCTTCATGTGTTTAATTTTGTCTCTAATGTATATTCAAAAGCCGTTCCAAAAAACAGAAAATTAGTAAATAGGACGATTCGATGAGTGAAGTTAATCAATTTGCAAGTAAAAAGGCAGTTTTAGATATTACAAAAATGCTAAATCATTAAGATTATCTTAAAGGAAAAACAACGTACTGCAAGAAAGCTTATTTTTGTATTCCGATTCAAACGCTATGAAGAACATTTGGCTCCTTTTACTAATTCCGTGTGTGAGTTTTTCGCAGGTAAATTTGAATGGCATTCAAACACTTTTTAATCAAAAACAGTTTAAAAAAGCAGAAACTCAGATTATTGATTTTTTAAAAGACCATCCAGATGATTTAAAAGCCACAGAACTTTTGGGTGATGCTTACGGACATCAAAAAAAGTGGGATGAAGCCAAGGATGCCTACAAAAAACTGGTAAATGCTAAACCTAATACGGCCAATTATCATTACAAATATGGCGGTGTTTTGGGCATGAAAGCTCTGGAAAATAAACTTAAAGCCATTGGGTTAATTGGCGATATAAAAAGTGCCTTTACGCGAGCAGCCGAACTGGATAAAAACCATATTGAAACCCGTTGGGCTTTGGTTGAATTGTATATGCAACTACCTGGAATTGTTGGTGGCAGCAAAAGTAAATCGCTAAAATATGCTCAAGAATTAGAAGACATTTCAAAAGTAGATGGTTACCTCGCAAAAGGCTATGTAAATGAGTATGATGACGAACCAGAATTGGCCGAGAAGTACTACAAAATGGCCATTCAAGCAGGCGGTTCGTTAACCTGTTTTAATAAACTTACCACGCTTTACGAAAAGGAAAATCAGCCCGAAAAAGCCATTGAAAACATTGAAAACGCACACAAAAATTTGCACCGTAATGCCTTGCACTATCAAATTGGTAAAGTAGCGGCAGAGTATGCCATCGAACTTGAAAAAGGTGAGCAATGTTTGCAAATATATCTTGAAAATTATTCGCCTGAAGATGGTGTTCCAAAAGCTTGGGCACATTATCGTTTGGCACAAATTTACGCCCATAAAAACAATAAAGTAACGGCTTTAGAATACATCGATTTAGCCATTACACAACTCCCAAAAATCAAACCTTTTAAAGCAGAAAAGGAGCGTATTTTAAATCTTTAGTATTTGGGCGGGTGCCTGCCGACAGGCAGGTTACCACAAGGATCAGGCTTTCCTCTTCAATCCCTAACGCAAAAACTTCCGGCTTCGGACTACGAGTTTACAACTTCAATTCATATATTTACTTCTTGATATAATGCTTAAAAAAAGTGTTAGTCAAAATTGCAAAATACATTCAAAATAAAAAGATGAACGTACATTTTATAGCCATTGGCGGTGCAGCTATGCACAACTTAGCATTAGCATTACATAATAAAGGATACTTGGTAACTGGAAGTGACGATACGATTTTCGAACCTTCAAAATCTAGGTTAGATGCCAAAGGGTTATTACCAGAAATATTTGGTTGGTTTCCAGAAAAAATAACATCTAGTTTAAATGCTATTGTTTTAGGTATGCATGCCAAAGAAGACAACCCAGAGTTACTTAAAGCACAAGAACTCGGACTAAAAATCTACAGTTACCCAGAGTTTTTGTACGAGCAATCTAAACACAAAACTAGAGTTGTAATTGGTGGAAGTCACGGAAAAACCACCATAACATCTATGATTTTGCATGTGATGCATTATCATGATAGGGAAGTGGATTATATGGTTGGCGCGCAATTAGAAGGGTTTGATGTGATGGTAAAACTCACCGAAACAAACGATTTTATAGTGCTTGAAGGCGATGAATATTTAAGTTCACCAATAGATAGAAGGCCAAAATTTCATTTATACAAACCCAATATTGCTTTGTTAAGCGGTATTGCTTGGGATCATATCAATGTATTTCCAACTTACGAAAATTACGTAGAGCAGTTTAGCATTTTTGTAGATTCAATTGTAAGTGGTGGAAGTATTAATTACAACGAAGAAGATCCAGAAGTAAAGCGAGTTGTAGAAGCAAGCGAAAATACCATTAGAAAAATAGCCTACCGAACCCCAGAATACAAAGTAGAAAACGGCCAAACTTTATTAGAAACTCCAGAAGGTGATTTGCCAATTGAGGTTTTCGGGAAACACAACTTAAATAACTTAGCAGGAGCTAAATGGATTTGCCAACACATGGGAATTGATGAAGACGATTTTTACGAAGCCATCGCCACGTTTAAAGGGGCTAGCAAACGCCTAGAAAAAATTGCTGAAAGTAAAACTAGTGTCGCTTATAAAGATTTTGCGCATTCGCCAAGTAAAGTAGAAGCCACAACAAATGCAGTTAAAGAACAATACGAAAACAGAACCTTAGTAGCTTGTTTAGAGTTGCATACTTACAGCAGTTTAAATGCTGAGTTTTTAAAAGAATATAAAGGCGCTCTTGATGCTGCCGATGTTGCTGTAGTCTTTTATTCGCCACACGCAGTGGAAATTAAAAAACTAGAGGAAGTCACCCACGAACAAATAGCCAATGCTTTTGAGCGTGACGATTTAATTATTTACACCAACCCAGACGATTTTAAAGACTTTTTATTCTCGCAAAACTTTGAAAATAAAGCTTTGTTGTTGATGAGTTCTGGTAATTATGGTGGTTTGGATTTTGACGCGGTTAAGGGGTTGATTGGGTAGCTTTTTTTTAGGAAATTCGTCTAAAAATCTTAGGTAAATTTAATTAAGTGCATTTATAATAAATTCATCTTTTGTTTAATTAGTCTAAAGGAACTATAAGTACAGGAATTTTTGAATTTTTTACAATTTTTCTAGAAACACTTCCGAATAATGCTTTATAAAGAAAGCTATGTTCTTGATGTCCAGCAATTATTAAATCAATATGTAACTTCTTAGACTCCTCCATTATCATTTCTATGGTTCCTCCTTGAATAAGCAAACCTTCAGCCTTAATACCCTTTTTCTTTAGCGCATTAGAGTATTCTTCTAGAAGCCTATGTTCTTTTTTAAGTTTTGAAGCTAGACTATCTCTCACGGACTGGGGGCCAGCTTCGTAACCAACAAAGTCAGGATTTGGATCTGCAATGTGCATTATCCATATTTTTGAATTGAATTTCTCAGCCAATTCAAAAGCTTTGTCAATTAGTAATTGTTCGTGTCTATCAAAATCAATTGTAACCAGTATATTTTTCATATCACTTATTTTAATAAATTAAAATGCGAAGTCAAAGTTCCATTTCAAATAACTTTATTGGTTGTTGTTCTAAGTTATGACTTTTTTCTGATTTATGCTAACTGATTTTTATTAACGAACTCTGGCACAACATTCTCCATTTTAGCAAAACTTAAGCTAAATTCATCATTTCTAATATCGTCAAGCAACCATTTGCCTTCTGTATATTCCATAATCCAAACTTTGCTTTCATCACTAAAGCCTCTTTTGCCTTGAACTATTTTTCTTGTGCTCCTATTTATCAAATAATCTTCGATATTTGCAGTAATTTCAAAGGCTATTTTAGAACCTTCAAAATTATCGTTTTCGGAGATTTCTAGATACAATGGCTTAATGCTACTAATACTTTGTAGTTTACAAACATTTAAAAGGTTTTCTTTTTTCCATCTATCTAAATGCACAAGCTGTTGGTTTTGCCAATACCAATGATTTACATATTCTGATACTTCTTGCATGTTTTCTTTACCCCAAGCTATATGTACTCTACTAAAAACATTAGAAACATTTTTTTCTATATTCAACCACATAAAATCTTTGTTTTTAAGACCAAGTTTAGCAAGCAGTTTTTTAGCTTTCCTAACAGCAATAAATTCTATAATTCTAATATAAAAAATTACAGGAAGGAAAATAATAACTAAAAGACTCATTAATAGTTTACCCCACCAAGTTTTAAATAACGCTTTGGCCACTGAACCTCCTGGGCCGGCATAAACAGGGTCTATAAATAAAAGCAAAACAAAAATTAATGTTATGACTATGGTTAATTTGTTGATTTTCATATTTAATAAGATTTACGAAAGATGTTTTAAAATTCGATAAAAGTCAATTAGACTAAAAAGAATTATAAATATTAAGTATTTAGCTTGTTTGTTACTGATGCTGTGTTTTTTAAACCATGCTAGTGCAGGGATTAAAAAAACGAAAGCAAAAATGTATTGTACATATACTTCCCCAGTATCATTTTTAAAGGTTTTTCCAGATTCAACTTTAGTTATTTCTGAAGTTTCTTCATGAAAATAGGAGGTACTCAATATAACTTTATCTCCAACTTCAAGAGCATTAAATATATCTTCTGTGAATTGGTCATTATTACTTTCAAAATAGACGTTGTAAGTAGTTCTATCGAATTTTGCTCTATAGCTTTCGTTTTTTGTAATAACTGTGGCGGGAATATTTTTATAAGGTAAAAACGCTTCAGCAATAGTTAGTAGTCCAACTAAAACAGGAATAACAGACAATATCTTAATTTGCTTGTTATACTTTGATAAATTAATTTTCAAATTTACTTTTGGATTTATTTAAGAGAACTAAGATAATAATTTTTCTTACAAATATAAATTTGGGATTTTAAAAGCAAGCAATAGTTTCCTTGATGCCCAATTTACTTTAGTTTCTAAAATTATTAAATCTTGAATGAGTTTTTTGCCTTTTAATTAAAATCACTTCAACTTCTCCTTAAAAAAATCAATAGTTCTACTCCAAGATAAATCCGCAGCTTCCTTATCAAATCGAGGTGTTGTATTATTATGAAACCCATGATTTACGTTAGGATATATATGCGCAGTATATTCAATGTTATTGGTTTTTAAAACCTCCTCAAAAGCAGGTAAACCTTCATTAACTCTAGTGTCTAATTCTCCATATTGTAATAATAAAGGCGCTTTAATTTTTGCAGCTTCCTGGGCGGTTGGTTGCCTTCCGTAATACGGAACAGCAGCACCCAATTCTGGGATTCGAACGGCCAACATATTAGCCATCCAGCCACCAAAACAAAAACCTACCACACCAATGTTTCCATTACAATCTTCATGAGATTTAAGGTAGTTATAGGCTTCAATAAAATCTTCAACCATTTCATCTCTATCACGCTTTTTCTGCATGTCTCTGCCATCATCATCATTTCCTGGATAGCCACCAAGAGGCGATAAAGCATCTGGCGCTAAACTAATGAAACCTGCTTTGGCTGTGCGCCTTCCAACATCTTCAATATATGGATTAAGTCCGCGATTTTCATGAATGACTACAACACCAGGCAGTTTGGTTTTATTATTTTTAGGTTTTGATAGCAACCCTTTGATAGTGCCTCCACCATTTGGAGATTCGTAGGTAATATATTCTGAATCTAAAGTTGGGTCATTAGGTTTTACTAGTAAATTATCGAAGTAATTTGGCGACATAAAACTTAATAATGACGATACGGTAACACCACCAACAGCATAGAGCGAAAGCTTTTCAACAAATTGCCTTCTGTTGAGTTTATTATGAGCGTAATCGTCATAAAGATCAAACACTTCTTGTTTAATGTCTTCTTTTTTTAAGGCTTTCATAATCAACAGTTTTATAGATTATGTAAGTTAAGAATTTTTAAAATATTTTATCCAAAAACACTTTAATACTTTCTTGGTTAGAACGAATCAATTCCGCTCTAGCGTTTTCAGTATCTTTAGGTTTTTTGTCTTGAGAGAGTTTAAACTTGCCTTCCCAACTATCAATAGTAATTTCAAACATTTTTATATAATCCAGATAGCCTTTCATGCTTCTATTATCAGACTCTAAAACATATTTATGGTCTGGTGCTTCCAGAAATTCGGTCATGGAAATTAACGATTGTTTTAACGCATCTTTACTTTCAATAGCCTTCACTTTTCCTTTTACATGCACTTTAATATAATTCCAAGTTGGTAATTGTGTGCTTTCATAAATACTTGGTGAAATATAACATTGCGGACCCGAAAATATAATCATGATGGCGTTATCATCCTTTAAAAGTTCAGCCTGCGGATTGTAGATATCAATATGTCCGATGAGTTTGCCAGCTTCATTATAAATTAAAGGTAAGTGCGTAATTAATGGTTCGTTATTTTTAACCGAAATTAATGTGGCTAACGGATAGGTTTTAACCACTTCAATAAGGTGATTAATATCGTTGTCTTGATGATGTTTTGGTGGGTAGCTCAAATAGATTTACGATTTTAGATTGCCAAATTTTGATTTATAAATTTACAATATTTATCTTTAACCAATGCAAGAAAAACCAGCGTCGTTTTCAATAAAAAACTGGAGTCAAGACGATCAACCACGAGAAAAATTACTGTACAAAGGTAAAGCTGCTTTAAGCGATGCCGAATTAGTTGCTATTTTGATAGGTTCTGGAAACCGTCAAGAAAGCGCTGTCGATTTATGTAAACGCATTTTAGCAAGTACCGATAATAATTTAAGTGCCTTAGGAAAACTTACCATTAAGCAACTTATGGAATTTAAAGGTATTGGTGAAGCTAAAGCCATAAGTATAATTGCCGCCTTAGAATTAGGAAGAAGACGTAGAGGAGAAGAGGCGCTTGAAAAAAGGAAAATCACATCTAGCGCGTCCGTTTTTGAACTCATGCAACCTATTATTGGCGAATTGGAACATGAAGAATTTTGGATTATCTATGTGAATAATTCTAATAAAGTGTTGCAAAAAAATCAATTAAGTAAAGGTGGTATTACAGGCACTTTGGTAGATGTGCGTTTGGTGCTTAAAAATGCTTTAGAAGTTGGTGCCACAGGATTGGTTTTAGCGCATAACCACCCATCTGGAACTTTAAAACCAAGCGAAGCCGATAAACAAATTACACAAAAACTTAAAAGTGCAGCACAAAGTTTAGATATTAAAGTACTAGACCACCTAATTATAACAGAAAAAGCATACTTTAGTTTTGCAGATGAATCACTATTGTAAACTTATAGAAAATCTATGACTGAAGACTGCTTACTGAATACTGCCAACTGAACTTATGTTATTAGTATATACTCATAAAATCTCACCTAGATTAAAATATGTTTTTAAACATATCTGTGCGCGTGTATTGGAAATTGAGGTTGGTTTTACAACTAAAATAGAAGAGTTTATTGCGCACGATAGTTTAAAAATGTCTTATACCAAACAACAATTGGGAAGTGAGTTTTTTATAAAAAGCCATGAGATTTTGTTTGAGCAAGGCTTAAGTGATATTGATATTAATATGCATGATTGGGGCGACACCAAGTGCTTTTTTTATTTAGGAGAAAAAAGTGTGATGCCTTTTGATATTTTTTCGGCAGCCTTTTATTTATTGTCGCGGTATGAAGAGTATTTGCCCCACGTAAAAGACGAATACGGACGTTTTACAGCTTCTGAAAGTTTAGCTTATAAAAAGGGTTTTTTGCATCAACCCGTTGTAGATATTTGGGCTTATAAATTTAGAGATGCCCTTCAAAAACAGTTCCCAGAATTTAAATTTCCAAAACGGAGCTATAAAATAAGGCCTTTAATTGATGTGCCTAGTGCATATCATTACAAATTAAAAGGTATAATGAGAACTATTGGTGGATCCATAAAGGATTTAGCTAGATTTAGACTTAAAAGTTTATATACGCGATTTGCCGTGCTACTTGGCTTTAAGCACGACCCTTATGATACGTTTAAGTATTTAATAAACAGACAAAAAACATCACGATTTAAATTTCTTTTCTTTTTTTTAATTGGCGATTATTCCACTTACGATAAAGGAGTGAACCCAAATAAAAAGAAGTTTGTTTCACTCATTAAACATGTTGGAGATTATTGTAGAGTAGGATTAAAAATTTCTTATTTTGCTCTTGAAGATGAGGTGCTTTTAAAGAAGGAAAAACAAAAAATAGAAGAGATTTTAAATACCAACTTAGAAGCATCAAGACAATCCTTCTCGAAACTAAATTTGCCAGAAACGTATAGGAATTTAATAGCCTTAGAAGTTCAAGAAGATTACACCATGGGCTATGTCAACCACATAGGTTTTAGAGCAGGTTCATGCACCCCGTTTTTGTTTTATGATTTGGATTATGAAGTACAAACACCATTAAAAATTGTGCCTTATCAACTTATGGATTTTGCGCTTTTAAAACACAAATCGCTACTTGATAAAAAAAAGGTATTGAATGAAATTATTAATGAAGTTAAAAAGGTTGATGGTGAGTTTGTTCCTGTATTTCATAATTATACTTTTGGTGAAATTACCAGATGGAATGGTTTTAAAGAATTGTTTAATTTAATTTTAGATTCCCCAAGTGAAGTTTAAAGGTATTACAGATGTGTTTTTTGATTTAGATCATACCCTTTGGGATTTTGATAAAAACTCGGCGTTAACGTTTGAGAAAATCTTTGCCATTAATAATATTGACACAAATATTGACGATTTTCTTGTCCATTATGTACCAATTAATTTAAAATATTGGCGGTTATACAGAGAAGATAAAATTGAAAAAAGTGCTTTGCGCTTTGCAAGATTAAATGAAACGTTTGTAGACTTAGGCTTAAAAATTGAAGCACCTTTAATAGATAAATTATCCGACGATTATATTTCACATTTATGCACCTTTAACCATTTGTTTGAAAACACTTTTGAAATTTTAGATTACTTAAGCATTAACTATAATTTGCATATTATTACCAATGGTTTTGAAGAGGTACAGTATAAAAAAATGAGTTATTCTAAAATTGATCATTATTTTAAAACGGTAACCAATTCTGAAATTGCTGGTGTAAAAAAGCCAAATCCTGAAATATTTAATTTTGCTTTAAATTTGGCTAATACAACCGCCAATAAAAGCGTTATGATAGGGGATAGTTTTGAAGCCGATATTATGGGAGCACGAAATATGGGCATGGATGTTGTGTTTTTTGATCTTAACAACATGACTGTTGATAATACCATCAAACAAATTGATAACTTAATTCAGCTAAAAGAATTCCTTTAAATGGGATTCATCAACTTCTAAAATTGGGGGCTTTTTAAATTACCAATATTGTATATTTACAAATAGATAAATAAAATGAATCACATGAACACTAAGTTTTTTTCGATCGTACTAACCTGTTTTATTGCAACCACAGTATTTGCACAATCTAACATAAATAATTATAAGTACGTTATTGTGCCTAACAAGTTCGATTTTTTAAAAGAGGACAATCAATACCAAATAAACGCGCTTACAGAGTTTTTGTTTAATAAATATGGTTTTGAGGCTTTAATGGAAGGTTCAGATTATCCTGAAGATTTAAGTCAAAATAGATGTTTGGCTTTAATTTCGGATGTGATAGAGGATTCAGGCATGTTAAAAACAAAACTTAAGGTTGAGCTTAAGGATTGCAATAATAAATTAGTTTTTACTTCTTCAATGGGAGAAAGCCGAGAAAAAGAGTTTAGTACCGCATTTAATTTGGCTTTACGCGATGCTTTTAAATCCATTGAAGCTTTAAATTATAAGTATGAGCCAAGTATAAATTCTATTGGTACGGCCTCTCAGCCTCAAGTTAAGACTGAAGCTACCGAAGAAATACAACAACTAAAAAAAGAAATACAGGTTTTAAAACAAGAAAAGCAAGCTGAGGTTGCTGTTGTAGAACAAGCGAAGCCTGAAGTACCTAAAGTGGTGGTTAAGGAGGTAATTCCAGTTGCTCAAAAACAAGATAATCAAGTAGCGGTAATTGAAGGAGTTTCAAATGTGCTGTATGCGCAGGCTATTGATAACGGATTTCAATTGGTTGATAGTTCTCCAAAAGTGGTTTATAGAATAAAAAACTCCAATTTGAAGGATGTTTATTTGGTTGAAGGCAAAAGTGCTATTATCTACAAAAAAGGTGATGATTGGGTTGTTGAGTATTATTCTGGTGATACATTAGTGCAAGAGGCTTTAAATATTAAATTCTAAAGTTTAATGTTAACATGAATTTGCGTTAGGGATTGAGGCATTTGTTGAAGCTCTTTGTGTGTTGTTGCACCCCTGCCTGCCGGCAGGCAGGTATGCAACACAAAAAAG
>NZ_JBATHX010000089.1:0-3951 GCF_049667265.1 Algibacter sp.
CTTCAAATAAATAATAAAAACGAACAGCGTAAAACCGAAAATAAGATTGTTTCTATTTTAAAAGAAGTACAACATGATTTAGGACTAGATATTCAAAAATCGGACGAACTAATTGCCTATTATAAAACAAAAGATTCAATCATTAACTTAATACAAACAGATAAACTAACCTATGATGATTATAAAAATGACCATCAAAGTGCTTTAAGATATGCTATTATGAACGCTTTTCATATGAAAATTCATGAAAATGGATATGCTAACCTCACAGAAAATATTAATAATGTTCCAAAAAAGCTAAAAGCAGTTATTGAGCCATTAAACGAGATCTATATTTATAACAAATACGAAATAGATAAGTTCGATAATCGAATGGACTATATTACAGATAGAGTGATGGACGAGTTAGCCAAAAGTAAAGATTGGTATTACAGATTAAAACGACCTCAATTAGAAGATGAGATGATTGATTTTTTCCTGAATGACCCTTACTATAAAAATGATGTAAATCTATACCAAAATGCTGGCTGGGAAAATTTGGCAAGTTATCATGTTATGCAATTTAGAGAAAACGCAATTAATGCATACAAACAAATTAAAGCACTTGTTGAAAGTAATGAACCGCTTCCCGATTTTATACCTCATAATTTAGTTGATCTAACAACGGCACAACTAAATGAATATGTGGGTACTTTTAAGGTTGTAAAGGTTGAAGGTTTTGATGGTCAATTTCCTGATTGGAACTATAAAATTCAGATACAAGACAATGACTTAGTTGGCGTTATGAATGGAGATCTTGAAGATATGGATTTTTTCTATTTTGAAACAACAGATAAGATATTTGGTCAAACTGATATTTACTTTAAAGGAGAGTTTATAAGAGATAGCTCGAATGAAATTACTTCTTTAATTATTATGAAATATGGAAGAAGAGTTCACTTAAATAAACTTTAGACTCATTAGAAGAAATTAATAACGAAAGGCTAACACCGTGTTTAATTAATTGCTTTGGCAAGTGCTTATTTTGAAAATTCCTTCGGAATTTTCTCGCGTTCGTATTTGTTTACTAAATTAGTTGCTTAAACACGCAACTAACCATACACAAAACCATTAGGCATAAGCCGAAAATACCTATGAATAATAAGCCTTTATTAGAATATATAAATAAATTTATCAGCTTAACTGTTGAAGAGGAAAACATTTTACTTTCTAAAATAGTTCATAGAAAATATCTCAAAGATCAATACATAGCACAACAAGGAGATATCTGTAAAAGTGCCAATTTCATTATTTCTGGATGTACAAAAACATTTTATATGGACAAAGAAGGTCAAGAACATATAGTGATGTTCTCCATTGAAGATTGGTGGGCATCAGATTTAGGAAGTTTTATAACTCAAACTCCTGCCGACTTTAACGTTCAATGTTTAGAGAATACCCAACTTATTCAATTTACCCACGATAATCTTGAAGAGCTATATAAACAGGTCCCCAAACTCGAACGTCTTTTTAGAAAGATTGTTGAACGAGCATTTATAGCTTCACAAAATCGTATTATTAGAAATTTCAGTCTATCAGCAAAAGAACGCTATCTTATTTTTAAAGATACTAATCCAAAAATTGAACAACGTGTACCTCAATATATGATTGCTTCTTATCTTGGTGTCACCAAAGAGTTCTTAAGCAAGATTAAAAGCCAAATCATACAAAATCAATAGATGTTAAACTAGATTAACATCATTTCATAATCTACATCATTTTCTATCTGTTCATTGTTTTAGACATTTGTACTATAATATTTAAAACAAAAAAAGATGAATACATTATTAGAACAAATCAGCACAATTAATGACATGATACTTGAAGGAAAAGCTTTAGAGGCTTTTGATCAATTTTATCATGATGACGTGGTTATGCAAGAAAACGACAATCCAATTGTTGAGGGAAAAATTGCCAATAGACAACGTGAAGAAGATTTCTTTGGAGCTATTACAGAATTTAGAGGCGCTCAACCTTTAAAAGTAACTATTGGCGAAAACACAACAATGGTAGAATGGCATTTTGATTACACTCACAAAGATTGGGGAGTTAAAAATTACACTCAAGTTGCTGTACAAGACTGGAAAGATGGAAAGATAATTAAAGAGAAATTTTACTACGGAGCATAATTTATAATATTAACTATTTAAAAATAATAAAAATGAAAAATTCAATTAAAAACATAGCTACACTAGTAATCGTAGCATTTATGACATTTTCTTTTACAACAGCAGAAGGAGATAAAAAAGAAATTAATGTAGAAAACAGTAAAGTCGTATGGAAAGGTTATAAAGTAACTGGTTCTCATGAAGGCGTCATCGCAATTAAATCTGGACACCTAAATTTTAATGAAGATAAATTGACTGGAGGAAGTTTTATTATGGATATGTCAACTATTACTAATACTGATTTAGAAGGTGAGTACAAAGGAAAACTAGAAGGTCATCTAAAATCTGATGATTTCTTTGGAGTTGAAAAATTCCCAACAGCATCTTTGATTTTTACGAAAGTAGAATCTACAGGTAAAAACTCATATGAAGTGACGGGAGACATAACTATTAAAGGAAAAACAGAATCTGTTTCATTTAATATTTCAGTTTACGGAAGTAAAGCCAATGTATCATTAAAAATAGATAGAACAAAATTCGATGTAAGATATGGCTCTACAAGTTTCTTTGATGGATTAAAAGACAAAGCGATTTATGATGAATTTGATTTAGTTGCTGATTTAGAGTTTTAATAAAATTCCCTAATCACAGGAAGAATTCAATTCGTGTTAGAAAAGCCAATGCCTAACAACGTATATAAAAAATAGCAGGATTAGCGCAAGCCATTTGGTTTGCGCTTTTTCATTATCTTTCGTCTATCGGAAATGTATAGCTATTTAATCTGCTACTTTCCATATACAAAACCGTTAGCCACAAGTTGAAAAAAATTGAGATAATTACCAAATTGGTAACTTTTTTAGTATATTTGCGTCAAACAAGTATAATGTGCGGGTAATAGCAAAACGAACTTTACGAGATTTTTGGGAAAAACACGCTGATTGTGAAGAACAATTAAAATCGTGGTATAGAGAAACCGAAAAATCCGAATGGAAAAATATTAACGATTTAAAAAATGAATATCCAAGTGCGAGTATTTTAAAAGACAATCGAATTGTTTACAACATTAAAGGTAATAATTATCGCTTGATTGTAAAATTCAACTTTGAATACGGAATATGCTGGATAAGGTTTATTGGAACTCACGCAGAATATGACAAAATTGACGCAAATAACATCTGATTATGAAAATATTACCGATTAGAAACGAAAAAGACTATCAAAAAGCACTCGGCAGACTTGAGGATATTTTTGATGCAAAAAAAGGAACGGAAGAAGGAGACGAATTGGAAATCCTTTCAATCTTGATTGACCGATACGAAAATGAAAATTTTCCAATCGGAATGCCCGACCCAATCGAGGCAATTAAGTTCCGAATGGAACAAATGGGAATGAATCAAAAAGATTTAGCAGAAGTTGTTGGATTTAAAAGCAGAGTAAGTGAAATACTAAATAAAAAACGAAAACTGACTTTATCTATGATTCGAAAACTGAATACCAATCTACATATCCCAACTGAAGTTTTAATTCAAGATTATTAAAATTAAAGCCAGTGGCTAACACCGTGTTTAATTAATTGCTTTGGCAAGTGCTTATTTTGAAAATTCCTTCGGAATTTTCTCGCGTTCGTTTTTGTTTACTAAATTAGTTGCTTAATCACGCAACTAAACATACACAATCACGTTGGCAACAATTTGAATAACAGCAATATGAGAAACTATATTTTATTTTTTGTACTTATAGGATTTTTAAAATCTGGGATTGGATATTCTCAAGATGTTAATGTTAAAATTGGAATTAAAGACAG
>NZ_JBATHX010000090.1:0-1853 GCF_049667265.1 Algibacter sp.
CTTCTGGATTGGGTGGCATGAGTGGTGCACAACCCAAAGCTGGCAATATTGCAGGTTGCATTACAGTTTGTGCAGAAGTGAACCCTAAAATTACTCAGGTTCGATTAGATCAAGGTTGGATTGATGATAAAATAACGGATTTAGAAACATTAGTGGCACGTGTTACTAAAGCCAAAGCGGAAAAAGAAACCATTTCAATAGCCTTTTTAGGAAACATTGTTGATGTATGGGAGAAATTTGACGAAGCCAATATTCATATCGATTTAGGGAGCGACCAAACATCGCTTCATAATCCTTGGGCTGGTGGCTATTACCCGGTTGGAATTTCGTTTGAAGCATCCAACAACTTAATGGCAACCAATCCTGATTCATTCAAAGAAAAAGTTCAAGAGTCCCTTCGTAGGCAGGTAAAAGCCATAAATAAACATGCTGAGAAAGGCACTTACTTTTTTGATTACGGAAACGCATTTCTTTTAGAAGCCTCACGAGCTGGCGCTGATGTTATGGCCGATAATCCAACTTTAGGACGTGAATTCAAATTCCCAAGTTACGTTCAAGATATTATGGGACCAATGTGTTTTGATTATGGTTTCGGTCCATTCCGCTGGGTTTGTGCCTCAGGAAAACCAGAAGATTTAGCAAAAACCGACGCCATTGCTTGTTCTGTTTTAGAAGCTATTAAAAAAGATGCTCCTAAAGAAATTCAGCAACAAATGGCTGATAATATTCAATGGATTAAAGGTGCTCAAGAGAATAAATTGGTGGTTGGCTCACAAGCTAGAATTCTATATGCTGATGCCGAAGGACGCATGAAAATAGCCAAAGCTTTCAATGATGCCATAGCAAAAAAAGACATTGATATAGTGATTTTAGGGCGAGATCATCATGATGTTTCAGGAACCGATTCGCCTTATAGAGAAACTTCAAATATTTATGATGGTTCTCGCTTTACAGCAGATATGGCTATTCACAACGTTATTGGCGATAGTTTTAGAGGCGCCACTTGGGTAAGCATTCACAATGGTGGTGGTGTTGGATGGGGCGAAGTTATTAATGGCGGATTTGGTATGGTTCTTGATGGTACTAAAGAAGCAGAACATCGATTAAAATCCATGCTATTCTGGGATGTTAATAACGGTATTTCAAGACGCAGTTGGGCAAGAAACGAAGAAGCTATTTTTGCTATAAAACGTGCTATGGAAGCGGAGCCAAATTTAAAAGTAACATTACCAAATATGGTTGATGATAGTCTGTTAAATTCATTATAACCATTAAAAATTGTACTATGAAAAAATTCCTAAAAACCCTACCGTTATTAGCATTGCTAATTGTGGTTTCATCTTGTAGCTCAGTAAGAGTGGCTGCAGATTATGACAAAGAAGCAAAATTTAGTGATTACAAAACCTTTGCTTTTTTTAAAACCGGTATTGACAAAGCAGAAATTAGCGATTTAGACAAACGCCGAATTCTTAGAGCTATTGAAGCAGAACTTTTAGCTAAAGGTTTTACGAAATCTGAAAATCCAGATTTATTAGTTAGTTTATTTACAAAATCTCAACAACGTGTTGATGTTTACAACAATTCCTGGGGCATGGGCGGCTGGGGTTGGGGCGGCTTTGGTCCTGGTTGGGGCTGGGGTTGGAATCAACAACCTAGCGTTTCAACAAGCACACAAGGTCATTTATATATAGACTTAATTGACGCCGATAAAAAAGAATTAGTTTGGCAAGGCATGGGAACTGGCTACTTAAGCAGAAATATGGAAAAGAAAGAAGCTCGTATTCAAGAGTTTGTTACTAAAATCATGGAGAAATACCCTCCAGGGGCTGAAAAATAAACAAAAAATAAGCGAC
>NZ_JBATHX010000091.1:0-3961 GCF_049667265.1 Algibacter sp.
CAGCCGTCTCTAATTCTATACACAGGAAGCATTTGTAAGCTCTCTAGAATTTTAGCTATTACAGGTTTATTAAAAACGGATGCTCTGGTTAAAAAATATGCAGACCGATTACATTTGGTTCCAATTAATAGCGCATCCAAAAGGGCATTCTGGTGATTACTTAATAATAATACAGGTTTGCTTTTCGGTACATTTTGAACATCATGAATTTTAATTCTCCTGAAATAGAAAAACATGCCTAAATTAATATAACCTCTTACAAATGATACCCACATACCCTTCAAACTTCCTCTTTTTTTCTAGACCAAAACCAAGCTAATAACAAGCCTGAAATAATGTGCCAAATACCCCAAAAAGCGGCTAAAATGGCCATTCCTCCTAACCCATTAAAGAACGTAAAAATTAACAACAAGCCCAAACCTGAGTTTTGAATACCGGTTTCTATGGCTAACGTTTTCTGGTTTTTATATGATAACTTAAAAAGTTTAGCGACCGTAAAACCCAATAATAAGGCCAAAATATTATGTGAAATTCCAAGAGCCAAAACATGATGAATGTAGTTATTAAACACATCCATATTTTTTGAAAAGGCAATGATAACTATGGCCCCAAAAACAATAATTGATACAGGTTTTAAAAATTTAGAAAGCTTCTTTGCTAAACTAGGTTGCTTTTGTCTTAATAACATACCAAAAAATAAAGGCACACCAAGTATTAAAACAACCAACTTGACCAATTGAAAAGAATCAAGTTCAACAGTTTTTAATATGTCAGCAGTAGGTTCATATAAACTACTATAAAACCGAAAATTAAAGGGCGTCATAAACATTGCTAAAAAAGTAGCAAAAGCAGTAAGACTAACTGATAATGCCGTATTTCCTTTTGCCAAATGCGTCATAAAATTTGAAATATTTCCACCAGGACAAGCGGCTACCATAAACATACCCAAGGCAATACTAGGGTGTGGATTTATTAATACCACTAAAAAAAAAGTAACCAAAGGCAATAATACAAATTGTGATAAAACCCCTAATAAAATGAGTTTGGGCTGGTTTAACAACGCTTTAAAATCATCAAGTGAAATACCAAGAGCAACCCCAAACATAACAACTGCAAGCGCTATATTTAAAACCCACAATCCGTTACTATCAAAGTTTATTTGAACCTTATCTAAGTTTTGCATACATCAATTTACAGGCGTTCCATTTTTCACTTTATTCTCAGGATTTAAAAGTATCACATCCTTGCCGTTAACAGCACCTAAAACCAAACATTCGCTCATAAATTTGGCAATTTGCTTTTTAGGAAAGTTTACAACAGCCACAATTTGCCTTTGCAACAAATCGTCTTTTTTATAAAGTGTTGTTATTTGAGCCGAGGAATTTTTGATTCCTAAATCTCCAAAATCTATGGTTAATTGATAGGCTGGATTTCTAGCTTCAGGAAAATCATTAACTTCAATGATGGTGCCTACGCGTAAATCGACTTTAGTAAAGTCATCAAAAGTAATTGTGTTATCCATTTTTTAAAAATACAATTTTTAACGAACTTTGAAAAAACAATAAGAATATGGCAGATACTCCTTCAAATATGATTCCTTTAGGCTCCAAAGCGCCTTATTTTTCGCTTCCAGATACGGTTTCAGGTGCCATTTTAAACCTTAATAGTTTAAAAGGAGAAAAAGGCACTGTTGTCATGTTTATTTGTAATCATTGTCCGTTTGTAATACATGTTAATGCCGAAATAGTTTCCATGGCAAACGCTTACGAGGAAAAGGGCATTGCTTTTATTGCAATTTCTAGTAATGATGTTGCCCGTTTTCCTCAAGATTCACCTGAAAAAATGAAACTATTTGCAAAAAAGGAGAACTTTCCTTTTCCTTATTTATATGATGAAACTCAAGACGTGGCAAAAGCTTATAATGCGGCTTGCACACCGGATTTTTATGTTTTTGATAACGGTTTAAAATTAACTTATAGAGGCCAAATAGATGATTCGCGCCCTGGCAATGGTATTAAAGTTACTGGTAAGGAATTAAAACATGCCTTAGATTGTTTAATTGAAAATAAAAATAATACACAAATACAAAAACCAAGTATTGGGTGCAGCATAAAATGGAAAACTTCGTACTAAAGAGTCTATATTAGGAAGCCTCTTATTTTTTATTTAAGTTTTAGCTGCCAAATACCAACATTCAGCCATTCACCAAATTTAAAACCAACTTCTTTTAAGTTAGCCACTTGTTCGAACCCAAATTTTTCATGAAGTTTAATACTGCCTTCATTTGGAATGGTTAATACACCGAGTACCGAATGTAAATCGGTTTCTTTTAATAATCGAATTAATTCGGCATACAATTTTGTACCAATTTGTTTACCATGAGCCGTATGCTTAACGTAAACTGTAGATTCTGCAACATAGTTATAGGCTGCTCTGGGTCTAAACTGGCTACCGTAGGCATACCCTAATATTTCATTTTCTTCTTCATAAACTATAAATGGATATTCAGAGGAAATTAAGACTAATTTTTCTGTAAACGCTTCAATTTTTATAGGTTCTATATCAAAAGTAGCCGTAGTATTTAAAACATAATAATTATAAATATCCAATAATTCCTTGGCATCTTTTATGTTCAATACTCTTATCATTTATTTCAATTGAAATTTTAAAGCCAACCTTTACTTTTTAATAAATTTTCGATATGCGCATAATGATGATTGCTATGCCAAGCATAATTACCAATATTAAAACTCAATAATACCTCGCTATTAGTTTCAGGATGAATGAAGCATCTGTTAAATTTATCTTCCGATAATGTTTTTAGCAAATACACCAATTTAAAATGGATGGCTCTAATATGCTGTAAGGACATTTCAATGGGCGCAGATTTAGAATCTATAAGTTCTGCCCACCTATCTTCATAATAAGCTTTTATAACTGGTTTATCTTCAGTCAATGCCCATTTAAAACGTGTGTAGCTATGATGATGACTATCTGAAACATGATGAACCACTTGCCTTATTGTCCAACCTTCTGGCCTATATTGAGTATCTAGCTGCTTATCAGTCAAACCTTTTACTAGATTTTCTAAACGGTTAGGAAAATGTTCTAAAATGGAAATCCAACTATCAATATGTTGTTGCGAAATGTTATTCGGGCAGTCAAATTGCCCAATAGGGTATCTAAGGTTTTGCAGTTCTTGGTCGGTCATAAAAACAAATATAGCAAAATGTTAAGCAACTTCATTCACACCATTTTCTAACCAATTAATGGCTTCATAAATTGTAGAAAATCGTTTTATTTTATTCTTAAAAAATAAGTTTTCAATCATAAATCCAAGCATACTCGTTTTTCTATCTGAAATCACATAATATCCTTTTAGGTTATAACTATTTTTAAAAAATTTCACCCAATCTTGTGGCATTACTGAATATGAATGAATCCTGTTAGAAATGTATATTAAATTACTTCCATCGGTATTTAAAAACTGTGACACATCCTCAATCATCTTACTGCCATGATCTTCCCAGTTAAAAACGAGCCCTTCTTTTATTTCTGAAATAACAAAATCTTTAAAAACAAAAACATTGGCAAAAGAATAATTAAATTCTTTTAAAACCTGTTTATATAAATCGGTCTCCTTTACGCTAATCATATAAATAAAAATATACCATAAAATTTGATATAACAAATTACAAATTTTACAGTAGTAATAATCTAAAAAAACAAAAAAGCACCTTAGCTGTGCTTTTTTGTTTAATATAAATTGAATGACTTTATTTTACAGCCATCAATTCCACATCAAAAACTAAAGTTGCATCTGGTGGAATAACACCTCCAGCTCCAGCACTTCCGTAAGCTAAATGACTTGGTATAACTAAACGTGCTTTGTCGCCTACTTTTAATAAGCCAATACCTTCATCCCAACCTGGAATTACTTGACCAACACCTAAAGGAAAAT
>NZ_JBATHX010000092.1:0-2397 GCF_049667265.1 Algibacter sp.
CACTTTCAATTTGTGCATATACATCAGCTCTAGCAGTTTTAGCAATACCAAAATCTTCTGCTACTTCCGGAACTGTTAATCTTAAAGGTATATCACCAAACATGGTGGTAAGTTCGAAATAACACCATGCTCTCATAAATTTAGCTTCGGCTAAGGCGGTTTCCTTATTACTAAGATCACTATCTTTTATGTTTTCTATAACTAAATTTGACAATGCAATGGTTCTATAAAACAAATCCCAAATACTACTTATAGAAGCATTAGAAGAAGATACATTAGTATAATCATATATCTCATGTAATTGCGGTTGGTCACTAGGACCACTTCCGCCAGTACCAGCAGCATCTCCTGGAAGTATCTTTAGAAAAAAAGCACTATGCCAATCTCTAGCATAATTAAATTGCATCAAATCATAAATACCAATTATGGCAGTTTCTACATTGGCTTCTTCAAGAAAGTAGGTGTCTAATGGTTCTACATTAATCCTAGGATTGGTAGTGAATTCATCATCACAAGCATATATGCCAAAAAAAGCAATAGCTGTAAGTATTAAAAATATTTTTTTCATAATTCTATAATTTTTTCTATTAAGTTACTAAAATTCAACTGATAATCCAAACAATGCCTTAGCAGCAGTTGGGTAAAACCCTCTGTCCACTCCTACTGAATTGAAGCTAAAGTTTCCAACTTCTGGATCAAGACCACTATACTTAGTGAATGTGAAATAGTCATCTAAAGACACATAAAGTCTAAGATTATCTAATTTTAATTTGTCAGCGAAACTGTCAGGTAATGTATAACCTAGTTGTATTTGTTTAATTCTCATGTAAGACCCATCTTCAACAACTAAGTCTGTATCATATGCACTTATTGCATTAGCTGCAGAAGGAAAGCTAGCATCGTCTCCAGCTTGTTGCCATCTCTCGGTATAAAAATGTACAGGTTTATTTGTAATAGCACGTGACGGTTGAAAGTATGTTGCCATAATATCATTACCGATTGTACCTTGAAATTGTAAGTTAAAATCAAACGCTTTGTAACCTAAAGCTATATTTCCACCAAATAATACATCTGGGTGTGGAGACCCTATCATTGTTTTATCGGCATTTGTAATGCCACTAACACCATCCGTATCTGCTCTAATTACTTCTCCTGTAGCTGAATCTATCCCTTCGGTTTTATAACCGTAAAAATACCAAGCAGGAAGTCCTTCAGTAAATCTAGTAACACCATCTGGGTTTTGAGGTGCACCTGCACCAACTAAAGATGCTCCTTGTGGTAAAAAAAGTATTTCTTTAACTACATTCTTTAAAGTAGATAAATTTGCACTAACATTATAAGATAAACCGCCTGCAGTTGTATCGCCATATCCAAGTTCAAACTCAAACCCTTTATTTTCAATAGTACCTGCATTAAACTCGTTTGAAACAAACCCTGCAGATCCTGGAGTAATTAATGACCCATCTGAAACTATAGCATCTCTAGTAGTTTTTGTATAATAATCCATAGAGAACCTTAATCTGCTGTTTAATGCTCTTAAATCTATACCTAAATCTAATTGTTCTGATGTTTCCCAAACTAAGTTAGGATTAGAGTAACCTGTAATTTGAGCTCCTGTATTTCCTAGATAGCTAAGTCCTAGGCCATTTGAAAATGAAGTGATATAAGTAACATCAGAATTTCCATTTAAGTTTGATTTACTACCATTTTGACCCCAACTACCTCTTAATTTTAAATAATCAATTTTAGAGTTTTCATTCCAAAAATCTTCTTTAGATAAAACCCAACCTACTGAAACAGCAGGAAAAGTTCCTGTTTTATTTGCTGACGGGAATTTATCAGAAGTATCAGACCTTAGTGAACCTTCAAATAAATATTTACCAGCATAATCATAAGATAATCTTCCAAATAGTGACACCATATTATCTTTTGTAGGGTCCACCTGATTAATTTGATCGCTAAACGATCCTGGACCAAAATTGAAACCTGTAAAATCTTCAATAGCTACAGATCCACTTCTGTTTATTATTGTAGAAGCATCAGTATCTTCAGCTGAATAACCTGCTAATAATGCGAAATTATGATCACCAATTGTCTTATCGTAAGTTGCAAAATTCTCCCATAACCATCTTCTACTTTTTCTATAATTTTGAGATCCTGTATAGGTTGTATTGGCAGCTTCAGAAGCGAAATAATAAGGATTTATCATGTTTTTTTCGTCCGTTTTACTACTTTCTCTTCCGTATCTAGTAGTAATATGTAACCCTTCTATAACTCTTAGTTTTAGATATGCTGAAAAAATAGATTGATTTTCATCATATAATGTACTGTTCATTACATTAGCTAAAGCTACTGGATTTACGGTTTCACCTGTAGAATAACTTGGATAACCATAAA
>NZ_JBATHX010000093.1:0-10278 GCF_049667265.1 Algibacter sp.
ACGCTTTTTGCAGCGTTACGAATTAAACCTTCGCTAGACACAAATTCGGTATACACAACATCGGCACCTTGCTCCTTGCATAATGCACGAAACGGCGGGTCGCTAACATCTTCCATAGGCGCTAAAAGCAATGGAAAATCTGGCAGTTCTATGTTGTCTATTTTAATCATATCAAACGACTACTTTTTATTCATTATAAAAAGTGTTCTCATTTATTTTAGCTGCAAATATACAATGAACCTAATTAAACTAAATCATTATTTGAAAACAATGCCATAATGTTGAAATATGTATATTTGCGATTAATTCACATCCTATGAAATCTCAAATTGTCTTAGTATGCTTATCGTTTTTTATACTTTTTAACTGTAGTGTTATTGATGAGCTTACAAAGTTTGACATGGACTACGAAACCAGCTATACCTTAAACCCTGTGCCCGTTGTTAATGTTCCAATAAGTTTGTTTACGCCTGATATTGAATCCAATTCGGAAACTACATTTGAAAATAATAATACCAACAAAGATTTAGTTGAAAGTATTAAGTTGAAAAGTCTCATCGTTAGTATTCCTTCTCCTGAAACTGGTAATTTTAATTTCCTTAAACAGATTAGAATCTATATAAGTACAGAAAATGTTGAAGAAACGGAGGTAGCAAACTTATTGGATGTGCCAAACGATAACTCAAATACTATTGATTTGGATGTGTTAGGTAAAGAGCTTGAACAATACGTTAAAGAAGACCAATTTAAATTGCGTATTTATGCCGTTGCTGACGAAACTACAACTGAAGTATACGAAATAAAATTCTTAGCAATTTTTGCTGTTGATGCGAAAATATTAGGGATTTAACTCAAAACTCGAACTGAAATTCCTGTGATAATTCTAGTTTTTTTAGAACTATTTCAGCTAGGTTAACTTATGTAAAACCCATAGTCCGTAAAAACCTAAACCCAATTCGGCAAAAGTTCCAAAAACATAAGCAAAAGTAGGTGTTCCATCAAGCATCAAACTTAACACTCTTCCAGCGCCCAAACCCAACATAAAAACAAGATTGGTAATTAGGGCAAGCTTCAAATAATTTTTAATAAAAACGCCTAACAGCCACAAAACCGAAAAACCCAAATAAAGGCCCATTATGGCTTTAAAAAAGTTGTGTTCGTCATTGGTGTTTAAATGAATATCAAATTGAGAACCTGGATTAAAACCATAAACAAAAGCTACAGGTATTACGATTAAAACCGAAATAATTAAGTGTATTTTATTTATGAAATCCTGTTTGGTTTTAATCATTTGTTTTAATTAGAATACAGATTCTTCGACTGCACTCAGAATGACATTGCATTAGAATTCTATATCAGCTTCAACCAATTCGCCATTTCTATCTACGACTACTTTTGTTGTGTTTCCTGCTTCAAATGTTGCTAATACCTTCATGTAACTCATCATATCTGTAACGGTGCTATCGCCTAATTTAACCACAATATCACCTTTTTGTAAGCCTGCTTTTTGTGCGGGTTTATCTTCGCTAATACCATCTATTCGCATGCCTTTACCATCATATAAATAATCAGGAATTACCCCTAATCCTACTTTAAATCTAGGTGTTTCTTCACTTTCATTTTTTGTTTTTCTAAAAGGTAATTTCCCGTTGTTATCCAAATCCGAAATAACCTCAAAAATATAATTAGAAATGGTTAACATGCCTTGGTAATTCAGCTTTTCAAAATCGTCCGTTGGTTTATGATAATCTTCATGCTGACCCGTAAAAAAATGCAAAACAGGAATATCGGCATTATAAAAAGAGGTATGATCGCTTGGTCCAATTCCAGATTCTTTTGGAATCAGTTTAAATTTGCTGTTATGGGCCTTTAAAGTTTGTTTTAAAATAGGCGAGGTTCCAACACCATAAACAGCCAAAGTACTATCTGCTTTTAATCGACCAACCATATCCATATTTATCATATAGTCAATTTTTTTGGTGTCTATGGTCGCATTTTTTACAAAATAATTAGAGCCTAATAATCCCATTTCTTCACCAGAAAATGCCATAAATAAATAGTTATTATTGGTGTGATTTCCTTTTAACTTTTCTGCAAGATTTAGCATCACGGCCACGCCACTTGCATTATCATCAGCACCATTATGAATGGCTTTTTCCCCTCTGTGTAAAGACCCTTCAGCACCATATCCTAAATGGTCGTAATGCGCTCCAATAACAATGGTGTTTTCTGCATTATTATTTATAAATCCTAAAACATTTGTTCCTGTAATGGTGCTATCGCCTTCTTTTACCGTATAATTTACTTTTTGGTGCGGATTTGTTTTGGGTTTAAACGTAAATGTTTGGAAATATTCACGGGTTCCTTTACCCTCTAAACCTAAGTCTTTAAAGCGTTTTGCTATATAATCAGCGGCAGCTTTTTCGCCATCAGTTCCCGTTTGACGCCCTTCTAAAGCATCATCAGACAAAAAAACAACGTCCTCTTTAATGGTTACAGATTTTACCGTTTCCTTCTTACAAGAATTTAGAAAAACTAAAAAAAGTATGGCTATTAAGTATTTCATAGTTATAAATATTAATTTTGTTCAAATTTAATCAATACTTCTAAATTTTTCAGGATGAATCGAATATACCTTTTAGCATTAGTTTTAGTTGTTTTTGCTTGTAAAAACGAAAAAAAGAAGGCTGTTGAAGAAACCAATCGGGTTGCCGCTGTAAAAGATTCTCTAATTTTTCCAGCTGAAAAGCATTTCAAATCTATTAAACAAATTACTTTCGGTGGTGATAATGCCGAAGCTTATTGGAGTTTTGATGATAAGCAAATAGTATTTCAATCGAATAACAAAAACTGGGGTGTTAATTGCGATCAGATGTTTTTGATGAACGTTGGCGAGACTTTTAAAGATACCATGCCGCCCATGGTTTCCACAGGAAAAGGGCGAACAACGTGCTCTTATTTTTTGCCTGATAACAAGCATATTATTTATGCTTCAACACATTTAAGTGATGAAAAATGCCCAGACACACCGCTTCGTAAAAACGGAAAATACATTTGGCCAGTTTATGATTCATTCGACATTTTTGTTGCGGATTTAGAAGGCAATATTGTAAGCCAATTAACAAATGAAAAGGGTTACGATGCAGAGCCAACGGTTTCGCCTAAAGGTGATAAAATAGTTTTCACCTCTACTAGAAGTGGTGATTTAGAGTTGTACACCATGAATTTGGATGGCAGCGATGTAAAACAAATTACGAATGAATTAGGTTATGACGGAGGCGCTTTCTTTTCGCCTGATGGTACAAAAATTATATTCCGGTCATCGCGCCCAAAAACCGAAAAAGAGATTAAAGAATACAAAGATTTGCTTGCTCAAGGTTTAGTGGAACCGACGGATATGGAACTTTATATTTGTAATGCAGACGGAAGTGATTTACGCCAATTAACAGATTTAGGAAACGCCAATTGGAGTCCGTTTTTTCATCCTTCTGGGGAAAAGATTTTATTTTCTTCTAATTTTGAAGCAGAACGTGGTTTTCCGTTTAATTTATATTTAATTGATATTGACGGCAAAAACCTTGAACGCATTACACATAGCGAAACGTTTGATGCATTTCCCGTGTTTTCAAATGATGGAAGGTATTTAGCATTTTCATCAAACCGAAACAATGGAGGCGGACGTGACACCAATTTGTTTATAGCAGAATGGCAAGATTAACGCCAAATTCATTACCTTTTTAAAGACTTAGCAGGTTTTAAAAACCTACGAAGTCTAAATAAAATTAATCTATCTTTGCCAAATCTTTTTTATGAAGATTGTTGACTATGAAGAACATTAGAAATTTTTGCATCATTGCACATATTGATCACGGTAAGAGTACGCTTGCAGACCGTTTGTTGGATGCTACAGGATCCGTAACAGCTAGGGAAAAACAAGCCCAATTACTGGATAGTATGGATTTGGAGCGCGAACGTGGTATTACTATCAAGTCGCACGCCATCCAAATGGATTATGAATTTGAAGGTGAAAAATATGTTTTAAACCTAATTGATACGCCTGGTCATGTTGATTTCTCATATGAAGTTTCTCGTTCTATTGCTGCGTGTGAAGGCGCTTTACTAATTGTTGATGCCGCACAAAGTATTCAAGCACAAACCATTTCTAATTTATATTTAGCTTTAGAAAACGACTTGGAAATTATTCCAGTTCTTAATAAAGTTGATTTACCGAGCGCAAACCCTGAAGAAGTTACTGATGATATTGTTGATTTATTAGGTTGCGACCCTGAAGAAGTCATTCATGCAAGTGGAAAAACCGGTTTTGGGGTTGATAATATTTTAGAAGCCATTATAAAACGTATTCCTGCACCAAAAGGTGACCCAAATGCACCGTTACAAGCCTTAATTTTCGATTCGGTTTACAATACTTTTAGAGGAATTGAAACCTATTTTAGAGTATTTAATGGTGAAATTAAAAAAGGTCAAAAAATTAAATTTGTTGCCACAGACAAAGAATACTACGCCGATGAAGTGGGAACTTTAAAACTAACTCAGGTTGCAAAACAAAGTGTTAAAGCGGGCGATGTTGGATATTTAATCACAGGTATTAAAACCGCTAAAGAAGTAAAAGTAGGTGATACCATTACAGATTTTGCAAATCCAACTACTAATATTGTTGAAGGATTTGAAGATGTAAAACCTATGGTGTTTGCAGGTATTTACCCGGTTGATACAGAAGATTATGAAGAGCTTCGTAACTCGATGGAAAAACTACAACTTAACGATGCGTCTTTAGTATTTCAACCAGAAAGTTCGGCGGCTTTAGGTTTTGGTTTCCGTTGTGGGTTTTTAGGCATGCTTCACATGGAAATTATTCAAGAACGATTAGAGCGCGAATTTGATATGACTGTTATTACTACGGTTCCCAACGTATCTTACCACGCATTCACGAATAAAAATCCAGATGAGGCTTTTATAGTAAATAACCCATCAGATTTACCAGACCCTTCTACAGTTAACCGTGTTGAAGAGCCTTATATTAAAGCAACCATCATTACAAAATCTGACTTTGTTGGAAACGTAATGTCGCTCTGTATTGAAAAAAGAGGTATTGTTTTAAATCAAACCTATTTAACTACAGAACGTGTAGAGATGACTTTTGAAATGCCCTTAGCTGAAATTGTTTTTGATTTTTACGATAGATTAAAAACAGTTTCAAAAGGTTATGCTTCTTTTGATTATCATCCAATTGGAATGAAAGTATCAAAACTAGTACGTTTAGATATTTTATTGAATGCCCTACCTGTTGATGCTTTATCGGCTTTAATTCATGCAGATAACGCCCAAAGTATTGGTAAAAAAATGTGTGAGAAGCTGAAAGAATTAATTCCGCGTCAGCAATTTGATATTCCTATTCAAGCTGCCATTGGCGCTAAAATTATTTCTAGAGAAACCATTAAGGCACTTCGTAAAGACGTAACAGCTAAATGTTATGGTGGCGATATTTCGCGTAAACGTAAACTTCTTGAAAAACAGAAAAAGGGTAAAAAACGTATGCGCCAAGTTGGAAATGTAGAAATTCCACAGCAAGCGTTTATGGCTGTTTTGAAGTTGAATGATTAAATTCGACTTATTTGGTCTCTAGATAATTCGGTTTTTGGACAAAAAGAAAAAGGCCGCTTCCTTATTGTATAGCAAAAACCCATTTTAAAAAGAGGAGAACAACAAACTAAAAGTTGTTTATTAACATCTAGCCACCTAAAAAATTGAATAATTAGTAATTTCAAATACTTAATTTTATAAATTTCATAATTGAAAGAATGAAAATTAGCTTGCATTCAATTTAACTATTGATTTATATTAATAATCTTTCACTATAAATTGCATGATTAAAGCCAAAATCAATCTTTTTCATGTTTTTATTATTGATTATCTGCTTTAATTGGAGATATGCCTTTTTTTTCATAAAAATAATTTGTCACAAAATTTTTAAGAATAATTTTTGTATGTTTATAACACAGTAAAAATTATTCAACTAAACAAACCAAATTAGACTTTATCCTACACTATTATTGATGTCATCATTTTTGTTTTGGTATTCTTATTAATTGAAGTTATTAACAATTAATAACATTCTAAAATTGATTTTATTTAAAATTATGATAAAAAAAATGAAGTAAAAACTGAATTTAACAGGTTGATTAATACCGTTTTACTAACAGATTTTTATCAATAAAACGATATATTTTATTTATGAAAGCACTTTTTTATACTAGAGAATTCCCTCCATATGTTTATGGTGGCGCAGGCGTACATGTTGAATATTTAGCCGATGAATTGGCTAAATTAATTGAAATGGAAGTTAGGTGCTTTGGAGATCAAGATACCAAATCAGAAAATTTAACCGTAAAAGGATTTCCTTTTGAAGATGGGGTGTTTGAAGGTGCGGATGATAAATTAAAATCGGTTTTTAAAACCTTAAGCACTTGCCTTCAAATGAATGCCGATCCCATTGATGCCGATGTTGTTCATTGTCATACGTGGTATGCACATTTTGCCGGAATTGTTGCTAAATTATGCTATGGTATTCCTTTGGTAATAACAACGCATTCTCTTGAGCCATTAAGACCATGGAAACGTGAACAACTTGGTAGGGGTTATGATGCATCATCATGGGTAGAAAAAACAGCTATTGAAATGGCAGATGCGCTTATTGCAGTTTCAGAAGAAACTAAAGTAGATGTTTTAAAACATTTTAATGTAGATGAAAAGAAAGTTCATGTTATTTATAACGGGATTAATCTTCAACAATATATTACCACTTCTGAAACATCAACATTAGATGAATATGGCGTTGATAAAACGAAACCATATGTGCTTTTTGTGGGCAGAATTACACGCCAAAAAGGCATTATACATTTAGTAAACGCCATAAAATATATAGATCCAGAAACGCAAATTGTACTGTGTGCTGGAGCGCCTGATACCAAAGAGATTGGTAAAGAAATGGAAGACGCCGTTAACGAAGTTAAAAAGACGCGCAAAAATGTTATTTGGATTGACAAAATGGTAACTAAAGAAGAAATTATTCAGCTTTACTCGCATGCCGATGTGTTTTGTTGTCCTTCTATTTATGAGCCATTTGGCATTATAAATATTGAAGCCATGGCTTGTAATACTGCCGTTGTTGCAAGTGCTGTTGGTGGCATTAAAGAAGTTGTTGTGCATGGCGAAACAGGCCTATTAATTCCGTTAGAACAACAAACTGAAGCGCCTTTTGAACCTATTGATCCTGATAAATTCTCTAGAGATTTAGCTATTGGTGTAAATAAAGTTATTGGCGATAAAACCCTGAGAGAAAAAATGGCAAAAAATGGCAGAAAACGCGTTGAAGATTATTTCGATTGGATTGCCATTGCAAAACAAGTTGAAGAATTATATAAATCATTGATTTAAAGTAAAGTAACTAACTAAAAACAACTGAGGTATGATAAATAATGATGTATTATCAATAATATTAGGTGGTGGTCAAGGCTCAAGACTATACCCTTTAACGGATAGACGTTCAAAACCAGCAGTATCAATTGCTGGAAAATATAGATTGGTGGATATCCCCATTTCAAACTGTATTAATGCAGATATCAAACGTATTTTTGTGTTAACACAATTCAATTCTGCAGGATTAAATAAACATATTAAAAACACCTATCACTTTAGTTTTTTTAGTAGCGCGTTTGTTGATGTATTAGCTGCAGAACAAACTCCAGAGAGTAAAACATGGTTTCAAGGAACGGCAGATGCAGTAAGGCAAAGTATGCACCATTTTTTGCAACACGATTTTAAGTATGCTTTAATATTATCTGGCGACCAATTATACCAAATGGATTATGATAAATTGATTGAAGCTCATGAAAAAAGTGGTGCCGAAATCTCCATTGCAACCATTCCGGTAAATGCCAAAGATGCCACAGGTTTTGGGATTTTAAAGGCCAATCAAGAAAATATTATAACGTCGTTTATTGAAAAGCCAGACACTAGCCTTTTGCCAGATTGGACCTCAGAAGTTAGTAATGAAATGAATTCACAAGGGCGTAATTACCTCGCTTCTATGGGTATTTATGTGTTTAATAGGGATTTATTAGTTGAATTAATGAAAAACCCTGACACCATTGATTTTGGTAAGGAAATTATCCCACAATCTATTGATTCTCACAAAACGTTAAGCTATCAATATGAAGGCTATTGGACCGATATAGGAACTATAGAGTCCTTTTTTGAAGCCAATTTAGGCCTAACCGATGATATTCCTCAATTTGATTTATACAATAAAGATAAACGAATTTATACGCATGCTAGAATGCTTCCGTCTACAAAAGTTGCTGGAACACAATTAGATAAAGCTGTCATTTGTGAAGGCTGCATCATAAGCGCTTCAAAAATTGAAAGATCGGTTATTGGTATTCGGTCAAGAATAGGAAAAGACACCACAATTGTTAACACCTATATGATGGGAGCCGACTATTACGAATCTCTTGATGACATGCAAAGCAATAAAATTGAAAACCTAATGGGTATTGGAGAGCGTTGTGTTATTAAAAACTGCATCCTCGATAAAAATTGCCGCATTGGTGACGACGTTAGAATTGAAGGAGGCAAACATTTGGAAGACACAGAAACTGATGAATACTGTATTAGGGATGGCATTGTAGTTATTAAAAACAATGCAACAATAGCTAAAGGTACCATCATATAATTAAAAACAAATTATTTTTTATTATACAATTTAAAAATGCAAGACCAAAGAAGAGTTGTAATTGACCACGTTTCACCTAGTGTAAACTGCGGGGAGTTTTATATAAAACGTATTGTTAATGAAATTGTTAATGTTAATGCGCATATTATGGCCGATGGTCATGATGTTTTAGGTGCATCGATACTTTATAAACCAGAAAAAGGTAGGGCTTGGAGAGAAACCAGAATGATGCTTACCTCCAACGATGAATGGAAAGCCTCATTTACAGTTGACACACAAGGCTTTTATTCCTATAAGGTGCAAGCTTGGGTTGATTATGCCCTTAATTGGCGATATGGTTTAATTAGAAAAATTAATGATGGTCAATATGTGTCTTCTGAATTACTTGAAGGCGCTGAATATCTTGAAGCACTTTTTAAAAAAGTATCAGCTGATGATAAAATCTATTTAGAACGACTTCATAAACTATTCAAAAATGAGGACGATTATGGCGAAGCTATAACCGAAGCAACTACCGATCGATTATACAAGATATTCTATAATAATCCCATAAAAAAACTCGAAAACACCACCAAAGAATATCGTGTTTATGTAGACCGAAAAAAGGCGAGGTTTAGTACTTGGTATGAATTTTTTCCACGTTCTGCTTCAGAAAAACAAGGAGTTCATGGCACGTTTAAAGATTGTGAACGATTATTGCCTCGTGTTAAAAATATGGGGTTCGATGTGGTCTATTTACCCCCTATTCACCCAATAGGCGAAGTAAACCGAAAAGGTAAAAATAACACTACTGAAGCACATGAAGGCGATGTTGGTTCAACTTGGGGTGTTGGTTCTCAATACGGAGGACATAAAGCTATCCATCCGCAATTAGGATCGCTTGACGATTTTAAATCTTTAATTCAAAAAGCAAAAGAAAACAACCTTGAAATTGCTATGGATTATGCGCTACAAGCAGCTCCAGACCATCCTTGGGTAAAGGAACATCCTTCTTGGTTTAAATGGCGACCTGATGGAACCGTACAGTACGCTGAAAATCCACCAAAAAAATATCAAGATATTCTTCCCATTTACTGGGAAAGTGAAGATTATCAAAACCTTTGGAATGAGTGTCTAGATATTTTAATGTATTGGATAGATTGCGGAATAAACATTTTTAGAGTTGACAATCCGCATACGAAACCATTCTATTTCTGGAATTGGATTATTACCGAAGTAAAAGCAAAACATCCTGATGTAATCTTTTTAGCCGAAGCATTTACGGCACCAAAAGTGATGCAACAATTAGCAAAACAAGGTTACACGCAATCATACACCTATTTTACATGGCGAGAAAACAAGCATGAAATAATGGAGTATGTAAACGAATTAACCACAAGTGAATTACGCGAGTATATGCAGCCAAATTTCTGGCCAAATACGCCCGATATTAATCCGCATCATTTACAAGGCGCTAACGAATCTATGCACATGCAACGTTATGCTTTAGCAGGAACTTTAAGTTCTAGTATTGGAATATATGGACC
>NZ_JBATHX010000094.1:0-2161 GCF_049667265.1 Algibacter sp.
TTTTAGCTAAAAAATGATCATAAAGTATATCGACTATAATTCCCGAATAGTGTCCAGATTTTTCGTGAAGTCTTTTGGTGCTAATTCTAAAAGTTTTATGCGCATCAGTATAGGTGTCAATATGGCGATGTAATATAATACCAATTTGAATGTCTTTGGAGTATTTTTTATACTTCTTTCCTTTTATGCCATCTGCAATAAAATTTCCAATGGAAATCATATCATTATCTCCAGATAGATAAATGTGTGCTAAATAATTCATTCAATAAATATATGTATTTTTGATACTTTAAAACTCAAATTTTTGATTAAGCTACCAAATTTAGATGCTTTACGGTTTTTTTTAGCGTCTATGGTTATCGTTTTTCACATTCCTCTTTTGTCCAAAAACGTGGGATTGCCTTATTTTAATGAAATTTCAATTTTCAATCGTGGTATTGAAGCTGTTTATATGTTTTTTGTGCTTAGTGGGTTTTTAATTATTAGACTCATTTACATCGAAAAAAATACCGGCACTTTTTCAATTAAAAAGTTTTATATGAGGCGGATACTTAGAATATTTCCACTCTATTATTTAGTTTTAATTTTTGGCTTTTTATTCTATCACCTAATTTTACAAATTATAGGTATACCTTATCAAAACAATTATCCTTTAAAAGAAGGCATATTATTAACATTATTTTTCTTGCCAAATATTTTTGCGGAACTCTATAAACCTGGCGGAATTCTTGAGGTTTTATGGTCTATAGGTATCGAAGAGCAATTTTATATACTTATTGCGCCATTACTTTTTTTATTGCAAAAGAAACACATACTGCAGGTTTTAACTTTTATTGCGATGGTTTATTTTTTTGTATTTCACTTAGCAAGTTTTAGCTTTCTTAAAACGTATTCATTCGTATATTTTTATTTGTTAATTGGCGGTATGGTTGCCATTTTGGAAGAAAAAAAGAAACTGGAATTTTTAAAGTCAAATAAAATATTTCCGATATCTATTGTGGTATTAGTTGTCCTATATTTTTTTACAGATTTTCTAGTTTTTAAAAATGATATTCTACAAAATCTAATAACAGCTATTTTGTTTAGCCTTTTTATACATACCATAAGCTTTAATAATTGGTCATTCAAAATAAAAAATAAATTAATAAATTATTTAGGCCAAATCTCTTATGGTATCTATATGTATCACATTATTATTTTAAATTTTGTGGTATATATTTTTATAAAAATTAATAATAAAAATATATTAAATGATGTTTTAACGATATTATTAATAAATTTTTTGACATTTGTATTCACGATTTTTGTTGCACATATTTCATTTCAATATTTTGAAAAGCCTTTTTTAAAACTTAAAAATAAATTTAGATAATGACACTTATAAAATCAATTTCAGGAATTAGAGGAACCATTGGCGGTCAAGTAGGCGAGAACCTAACACCTATAGATGCGGTAAAATTTGCATCTGCTTATGGTGTTTGGCTAAAACAACAACGCGAAAAGGAAAACTACAAAGTTGTAGTTGGTAGAGATGCTCGTATTTCTGGGAAAATGATTCAAAATTTGGTAATGAATACCTTAATAGGTTTGGGAATCGACGTTGTTGATGTTGGATTATCTACAACACCAACTGTTGAAGTTGCAGTTCCTATGGAGCATGCCGATGGTGGTATTATTCTAACCGCAAGTCATAATCCTAAACAATGGAATGCCTTAAAACTGCTAAATGCAAAAGGCGAATTTTTAGATGCTGTAGAAGGCGCAAAAATTTTAGACATCGCGGAAAACGAAAATATGACCTTTGCTGATGTGGATAGCCTTGGGAAAATAACAAGAAATAAAGCCTATATAGATTTACATATTATAGAAGTTCTCGATTTAGATTTGGTTAACGTCACAGCCATTGAAGAAGCCCGATTTAAAGTTGTAGTGGACGGCGTAAACTCCACAGGAGGTATTGCTATTCCGTTGCTATTAGAGCGTTTAGGAGTCGATGTTGTAAAGTTGTACTGCGAGCCAAACGGACACTTCCCGCACAACCCAGAACCTTTAAAAGAACATTTAACAGATTTATCGGCCGAAGTTAAAAAACACAATGCCGATTTTGGTATCGTGGTAGATCCAGACGTAGACCGTTTAGCTTTTATGGATGAAAACGGCG
>NZ_JBATHX010000095.1:0-10702 GCF_049667265.1 Algibacter sp.
CATTAAGAGAAGCCGAATCCAATAAATTAGTGGGTTTAGTATATATCAAAGAGGTCGATTTAGATAAAAAGCAAGGCGAATTAGCCTATTGTATAGATTATAATTTTCAAGGTAAAGGATTAATAACCGAAGCTGTCAAACAATTATCTGATTATGCTTTTTCTCAATTAGGATTTAAAACACTTCAAATTATAGTTCACCAAAGTAATATTGGGAGCGTAAAAGTGGCAGAAAACAATAATTTTACTTGGATAAAAACGCTTAATAATGAATTTACACCACCAGGCGAAAACTCATTAAACATGGAATTATACGAGTTGTATAAAGAGATTCAATAAATATGAAAGACAAATTCTACCAATACATACAAAATTTACAAGACAGCATCACATCAAAACTTGAAGCCGTTGATGGTAAAGCCAAATTCCGACAAGATATTTGGAAACGACCCGAAGGTGGCGGCGGACGAACTCGCGTAATTGAACAAGGGAATGTTTTTGAAAAAGGCGGTGTAAATATCTCAGGTGTTCATGGTAAATTACCAAAATCTATGCAAACCTATTTTAAAGTAGGCAATGTCGATTTTTTTGCCTGTGGTTTAAGCTTAGTGCTTCACCCTAAAAATCCAATGGTTCCAACGGTTCATGCTAATTGGCGTTATTTTGAAATGTATGATAAACATGGAAAAATTATTGATAGTTGGTTTGGTGGCGGACAAGACTTAACGCCCTACTACTTGTTTGAAGAAGATGCCAAACACTTTCATCGAACTTGTAAAACGGCCTGCGACAAACATAACCCAGAATTTTACCCCAACTATAAAAAACGTTGTGATGAATATTTCTATAATGCACACAGAAACGAAGGTAGAGGTTTAGGCGGATTATTTTTCGATTATTGCAAAGCATCAGATGATATGACTATGGAAAACTGGTATAACTTTGTAACTGAAGTTGGTGATAGTTTCCTAGAAGCTTATGTTCCTATAGTTGAAAAACGTAAAGAATTACCATACACAGAAGCAAACCGAACTTGGCAAGAAATTCGTCGTGGACGTTATGTAGAATTTAATTTAGTGCATGATAAAGGCACGCTTTTCGGACTAAAAACCAACGGACGCATAGAAAGCATTTTAATGAGTTTACCACCACATGTACAATGGGTTTACGACCATCACCCAGAAGCTGGAAGTGCTGAAGAAAAATTGATTACCGTTTTACAAAATCCTAATAATTGGGTGTAACATGAATTGCTACTGCGGAAATAATAAAACCTACCAAAAATGCTGTGAGATATACCATAAAAACGGCGGGAAAACTGAAACCTGCCAACAGTTAATGCGTTCCAGATATTCTGCGTTTGTTTTAGCAAATGGTAATTATTTAATGGAAACACATCATTCAAAAACACGACCAATAAAAGAGAAGAACGCCATTATTAAATGGGCAAAATCAGTTCAATGGATTAAATTAGAAGTTTTAGAAACTTCAAAAGGCATGCAAAACGATACCGAAGGTACTGTAACTTTTAATGCCTATTTTTATGAAAACGGAAAAGTTGATGTTATTCACGAAAAATCGACATTTATAAAAGATAATAATTATTGGAAATACTTAGGAATAAGTAATTAAAATACATAAAAATATGTTCCCACTTAGAAGAAATAGAAGATTAAGAACCAACGAAGCCATTCGCGCTTTAGTTCGTGAAACCATAATTACACCAAACGATTTTTTAGTGCCGCTTTTTGTGGTTGAAGGAAAAGGTATAAAAGATGAAATCCCGTCGATGCCCAATTACTTTCGCTACAGTTTAGATTTGCTTGAAGGCGAAGTAAAAGAACTTTGGAAATTGGGTTTAAAATCGGTGTTGCTTTTTGTAAAAGTGCCAGATAATTTAAAAGATAATAAAGGCACGGAAGCATTAAACCCAAACGGATTGATGCAACGCGCTATAAAAACTGTTAAAAATGTTTGTCCGGATATGTTAGTGATGACCGATGTTGCCATGGACCCATATTCGGCTTACGGACACGATGGGATTATTGAAAACGGACAAATTATAAACGATGAAACTGCCGAGTTTTTAGCAGAAATGAGCATTTCACATGCAAAGGCTGGAGCCGATTTTGTCGCGCCTAGTGACATGATGGATGGACGAATTCTGACCATTCGTGAAGCTTTAGAAGATGAAGGTTTTATAAATACAGGAATCATGAGCTACTCAGCTAAATATGCTTCTGCATTTTACGGACCTTTTCGTGATGCTTTAGATTCTGCACCTGTTGATTTGGTTAATATTCCAAAGGATAAAAAAACCTACCAAATGGATTTTGGAAATCGTTTTGAAGCCATTCGCGAAACCGAAATGGATATTGATGAAGGCGCAGATATCGTTATGGTAAAACCTGGTATTTCTTATCTTGATGTTTTAAGAGAAATTAAAAACGAAGTGGATGTTCCTGTGGCTGTGTACCAAGTTTCTGGTGAATATGCCATGATAAAAGCTGCTGCTGAAAAAGGCTGGCTAGACCATGACCAAATTATGATGGAAACTACAACAGCTTTTAAACGCGCAGGCGCAGATATTATAGCGTCTTACTTCGCTAAAGATGTTATTAAATTGATTTCGTAGCTAATTTTTTCCGTTCATCTAATAATAAACCTGTTTTACATCCTATAAAAATTATTATATGTATAATTGTTCCCATTAACCTACAACAAGTATGCATAGATTTTTTATTGTGTTAGTTTTTACAATTAGTTATAACTTTAGTTTTGCACAACTTGAAGCCCATGAAATTGATGGTGAAGGTTGGGCAAAAGGCAATTTAGTAGAAATTGGAATTAATGCAAAAGGGGTTTATGGTGCACAAACTGCAAACAGACCTGCCACTTTTCATAATAATAGAGAAGTTGGAAACAATCTATTCGGATTTATTGCAAACCCCTTAAATGATGGATGGGTAGATTACGACGGCGACTTCTTCTCTCCAGGTGATCCAGAAGAGGGCTTTTGTATTCAAATAGATGGTATAAATTACAATAATAACAATGGTATATTTTCCTCAGGCATTCCAGGAAAGGTCACTAGTGTAAATGTAATATCTTCAGATTGTTTTGAAGATATTGCTCAAATATCTTGGGAAGGAAATGTAAATGGATTAAATGTAAAAAGGTACTTCAGTATTACTCAAGATGGTCTATTTATACAAATGACCACATTTATAAAAAACCTTACCGACACTCAAAAAAACGATGTCTTTTTCATGCATAATGTCGATCCTGACAATAACGTAACTCTAAGCGGTAATTATGAGACTAGTATGGAAATTATTTCACAAGCAAGTTCTTCTACAGATCAAACTTGTCTAGTTACAGCGTCGCAAAACCCGCTTTTTACTCCTGCGGATATGGATGGATCAAATGTTAGTTTATTTGCTAATAATGCCAATGCAAGAGTAGCTTATGGTGGATTCAACAACAGATCTGCAAGTGAAATATGGAATGGAGGGTTTGGATTTACAAATACCGAAGGCGCTACAACTGCTAGTGTAGATGAGGCCATTTCCATTGCATTTAACTTAGGTGATATCCCAGCAAATGAAACAGTTAGATTTACTTATTATTATATTCTAGAAGAGGTTGATGAAACGTTTATTCCATTCATTGTAAATGCGATTCAAGAAAACCCAAGTATATGTAACGGGCAAGATGGTAAACTTATATTTTCAGGATTAATAGAGGGTGATTCCTACGGAATAAGTTATGTGGATGATGGTGTTTCAGTCCCTGAGGTAATGTATGTTGCTAATAGTGATGGTATTATTGAAATAACAGATTTAGATGCTGGCACCTATTCAAATGTTTCAGTTAACTTTTCAGGTTGTGATACATCCATTAATACGGTTTTTGAATTAGAAGACCCTGAAGTTCCAAATTACACCATAAGTAAAAATGACTATTCGGAATGCGAATCACCAGAAGGTCGATTAGCCTTTTCTGGCTTAACACCATTAACAAATTACACCATAGAATTCACGCACGACGGCGTTCTTGTTGGCCCTCAAGATTTAATGGCAGATAATAGCGGTAATATTATTTTCAACAATTTATTTAAAGGAATTTATACAGATTTTGTTTTTGAACAATATGAATGTTATACTACCAGTAATCAAATTGTTGAAATAATTGGTCCTGAAACGCCTGTATCCTATCAAATTCCAGATCAATTTTACTGTGATGAAGATTATGATTATGAAACAAATATTAATCTAACAACTTTGGATAGTTTTGTTGTTGGACCAGATAATCCTAGTGATTTTACCATAACTTATCATAATACTGCAGATGACGCAATTAATGGTGTTAATTTAAACGCGACAAACTATACAACAATAGGTGAAGCTACATATAACTTATTTGCTAAAAAAACAGAAACATATTCTGGCTGTTACTCTTTTTTACCTTTTACAATTACTATTAATATACCTCCCGTTTTTGAAATTGATGATACTCTAATCTGTTTAAATAGTGATGATACTGTTAATTTTGAGTATAGCCTCCCAATTATTGAAACAGGTTTATCAGAAACCAATCATAGTTTTGAATGGTATTTTGAAGGCGACATAATTCCTGGCGAAACTTCAAGTGAATTAACTGCTCAAAACCCGGGTAATTATTCTGTTAAGGCAACGTTTACACCAACAGGTTGTCATTTCACTAAACAGGCAACTGTTTTTCCTTCTGGACCTCCACAAGTTCTGGATGTTGTAGTTACTTCATTGCCTTTTTCTAAAAACCATACGGTAGAAATTACTGCTAGTGGTTTTGGTGATTATATTTTCTCGGTTGATAATGGTCCAACACAAGATTATGGTGTGTTTATGAACTTAAAACCAGGGTATCACACATTTCAAATTATTGATACTAAAGGTTGTGGCACAGTTAATATAGAAAGAACTATTATTGATTATATGAAATTCTTTACACCTAATAATGATGGTTATAATGACTTTTGGCAAATAATAGGAATAGAGGCTTTAAAGGAACCTGAAATATTCATTCACGACAGATATGGCAAAATGCTGAAACATTTAGATCCAAAAGGTTATGGCTGGAATGGTGTGTATAATGGGAAACGTTTACCACAATCTGACTATTGGTTTAAAGTTATTTTCAAAGATGATAATGATATTGTTCGAGAATTTAAAGCACACTTTACTTTAAAACTATAAAACATCATAAATTCAATTGTGATAAATAATATTCATTTTGGTTTTCAGGAGCTTTTCATTCAATAATTAGTATTTTTAGTTTTTCAAAATAAAACTATGAGCGCATTACTGTTTTGGGCAACCATTTCCATTTTCTTTTCTTTTTTATGTTCCATTCTTGAAGCTGTTTTACTAAGCGTTACGCCAACCTTTATAAATGTTAAAAAACAAGAAGGAAAGGACTATGCTTTAACTTTAGAAACCTTAAAGAAAGATGTAGACAAACCACTAATAGCCATACTTACACTAAATACTATTGCACATACATTAGGTGCGATGATGGTAGGTATTGAAGCAGAAAGCTTGCCTTTTAAAATTGAACTTTGGGGCATAAACACCGTGGGTGTCGTTTCAGCAATCATGACGTTTTTAATACTAGTAGCTTCAGAAATTATACCAAAAACTATTGGTGCAACTTACTGGAAACAATTAGCAAATTTCACTTCAAAAGCGCTAACCGTATTAATTTTTCCTTTAAAATGGACAGGCATTTTATGGCTATTACAATTAACTACAAAATTAATTGGCGGTAAAGGTCATGGTAGTATTTTAAGTAGAGAAGGTTTTATGGTAATGACCGATATGGCGCATCAAGAAGGTGTTTTTCAAGAAAACGAAAGCAAAATAATTAAAAACCTGTTAACTTTTAGAGAAGTTTTTGCTAAAAACGTTATGACACCAAGAACGGTCATGTTAACCGAAAACGAAACTACTACGGTTGAAGATTTTTTTAACAGAAATTTAAACCTTCGTTTTTCTAGAATTCCTGTGTATTCGCAAACCGAAGACAACATAAAAGGCCTGGTTTTAAAAGATGAAATTTTTAAAGAAATGGCTTTAGGTAATGGTAGCAAAAAGCTATCAGAACTTAAAAGAGATATTATTATTGTAAATCGTGATTTGGCAATACCTACCCTTTTTGAAAAACTTGTAGAAACCAGAAACCACATGGCTTTGGTTGTTGACGAATATGGTTCGGTAAGTGGTTTAGTAACTATGGAAGATGTTATTGAAACTTTGCTGGGTTTAGAAATTATGGATGAAAGCGATAATGTTTCTGACCTGCAACATTTAGCCAGAAAAAGCTGGGAAGAACGGGCTAAAAAGTTAGGTATTATTGAAGAAAATCAATCTGCTAAATAATGGAAACCTGCATTATTAATTCCCCTTTAGGGTTTACAAAAATTGTTGGAGATGAGGATGGTATTGTTTCTGTAACTGTGCTTAATTCTGAAGAAAAAATTACCGATATTATTCCTGTTGAATTAGAAGAATGTGTGATTCAACTTAATGAATATTTTGAAGGTTCTAGAAACGTTTTTGATTTAAAACTAAATCCCCAAGGCACCGATTTTCAAAATAAAGTTTGGCGGCAATTAGAGCAAATTCCCTATGGAAAAACAATTTCCTATTTAGAATTATCAAAACAATTAGGCGATGTAAAAGCCATAAGGGCAGTAGCAAACGCTAATGGCAAAAACCCACTTTGGATTATTGTGCCCTGTCATCGTGTCATTGGAAGTGATGGCTCGTTAACTGGTTATGCTGGTGGATTACACCGTAAACAATGGTTACTAGAACACGAAAGCCCATACAAACAACAGTCTTTATTTTAACATGTACAAAACCCTAACCAATATCGCGGAACGTTTCTTTACCAACGCTCAAATTTATAAATATGGGTTTAATTGGTCGCCTATGTTTAGGAGATCAACGGGCAAGGTTATTCACGTATCGTCGGATTTACATTATGTAAAAATAAAAATCCCATTGAGTTGGAAAAATAAAAATTTTGTTGGGTCTATTTTTGGAGGAAGTATGTTATCAGCCACAGACCCTATTTATATGATTCAACTTATTAAAATTTTAGGCGATGATTATGTTGTTTGGGACAAATCGGCAACTATTAACTACAAAAGACCAGGTAAAGAAACCTTATTCTGTGAATTTAATTTTTCACAAGAAGACATTATAAGCATAAAAAAAGAGGTGAAAAATAAAGGTGAAATTGATATTATAAAAACGCCAAAAATCATAAACAAAGAAGGTATTATTATAGCTGAACTTTCCAAAACTATTTATGTTGCTTCCAAAGTATTTTATAAAGAAAAATTATCCTTAAAGGCAGCGTCTAAATAATTTTCTTATACGTCGATATATTAATTTTCTTATCTTTAGTTTCTACATTAAATGAATCGCATGAAAATTCTAAAAGAAAATTTTAAATGGTTAGTCGTTCTAATCGGAATAATTGTAACTGGGTTATATGTTACCGATACTGATTACCTTATAAAGGCCGTAAGAACCATTTATTTACAAGGTTATACCACCGCCTATCTTGAGGATTATAAAAAATTCGATAATCAAGTCATTGAAGATGGAACACCTCAACCATGGCCCAATCACAAAAACTACAATTCGGTTAAGGAAACAATAGGTTTAGACTCTATTAATAAAACAAATGGCACAATTGCCTATGTTATTATTAAAAATGATAGTATTTGGTTTGAAAACTATTATGATGGCTTTAATGAAAATTCGCAATCTAATTCCTTTTCAATGGCAAAAAGTTACGTAAGTGGCTTGATGGGAAAAGCGATTATGGAAGGCCATATTAAAAGTTTAGACCAACCAGTTAGTGATTTTTTACCAACTTTTAATGAAGGATTAGCAGCAAAAATGACGGTTGGAGACTTATCAAGTATGGCATCTGGAACCTCTTGGGACGAACAATATTACTCCCCATTTTCAATTGTAACTCGGGCTTATTTTGATGATAATTTAGAAAAAGTGATGCTAGGTTTAAAAATGGCTACCGAGCCGGGTAAATCCTTTAAATATTCTAGCGGAGATACTCAAATGTTAGCGCTTGTTATTGAAAAAGCTACTGGCAAAAAGTTATATAATTATTTAACCGAAAGCTTCTGGAAACCTTTAAATTCTGAAAACCCTACACTTTGGCAGGTAGATAGTGAAGAACATGATTTGGTAAAAGCTTACTGCTGCATTGCAAGTAATGCTAAAGATTTTGCACGATTTGGAAAACTCTACAAAGACCACGGCAAGTGGAATGGTAAACAAATTTTAGATTCTGCCTTTGTAGCTAAATCTTTAAAACCTGTTTATCCTGGTGGTGAAATGTATGGTTACGGTTGGTGGTTAAAAACCATTGGCAACAAACATTTTTTCATGATGCGTGGGCATTTAGGGCAATATGTTATTGTTGAACCTAATGATAATGTGATAATCGTGAGACTTGGACATTCAAAAGGAGACAATAAACAAATTGGTCAATTTACTGCAGACATTAGCTCTTATATTGAAGAAGCTTACAAAATGCTAAACCAATGATTTCAAAATTAAATCTTGAAAACATATTATTTCTGGATATTGAAACCGTTCCAGAAACACAGTACTTCTCTGATTTAGATGAAACCAAACAGGCGCTTTGGGATCACAAATCAAAATACCAACGCAAAGATGATTTTACCGCTGAAGAATTTTATGACCGTGCCGGAATTTGGGCAGAGTTTGGTAAAATAGTATGCATTTCGGTTGGTTATTTTGCAAACCAAGGCGATATAAGGAAATTTAGAGTCACATCTTTTTATGGCGATGAGGTAAAATTACTTAAGGATTTTAAAAATTTACTGATTTCACATTATAGCCAAACTAAACATCTGCTTTGTGCTCACAACGGTAAAGAATTTGACTTTCCGTATATCGCACGAAGAATGATTATCAATAGGATTGAATTACCATATAAACTGAACTTATTTGGTAAAAAACCTTGGGAAGTCCCGCATTTAGACACTTTAGAATTATGGAAGTTTGGTGATTATAAAACGTATACATCGTTAAAATTAATGACCAATGTTTTAGGCATTCCATCGCCAAAAGATGATATTGACGGTAGCGAAGTATACAGGGTGTATTATGAAGAAAATGAAATTGATAGAATCATAATATATTGTGAAAAAGACACTATTGCTGTTGCACAAATATTTCTGCGTTTACGAGGTGATGACATATTATCTGACGACGAAATTATTCATATTTAAATGGAAATAGTTCCAATTTTAAAAGTTGAAAATCTAAGTATTTCATTTGGGAAAAATGAAGTTATTCATTCAATTTCTTATACTTTAAATAAAAATGAAATTTTAGGAATTGTTGGCGAATCTGGCTCAGGCAAATCTGTTTCATCATTAGCTATATTAGGGCTTTTGCCAAAGAATATTTCTAAAATAGGTTTTGGAAAAATTATTTATAATAATGAAGACTTAACAAACCTTTCACCAAAATTATTCCAAAAAATAAGAGGCAACAAAATAGCCATGATTTTTCAAGAACCAATGAGTTCCTTAAATCCTTCAATGACCTGTGGAAAACAAGTAGAGGAAATTTTAAAACAACACACAAGTTTATCGAAAAATCAAATAAAAGAAGAAACCATAGCGCTTTTTGAAAGAGTAAAACTGCCTGAACCAGAGCGCGTTTTTAAAGCCTATCCGCATGAAATTTCTGGGGGCCAAAAACAACGTGTTATGATTGCCATGGCAATAGCTTGTAAGCCAGATATTTTAATTGCTGATGAACCCACAACGGCATTAGATGTTACCGTACAAAACGATATCATTAACTTATTAAAGGAGTTGCAAATTGAAACTAAAATGAGTGTTATATTTATTACTCATGATTTAGCTTTAATTTCTGAAATTGCAGATCGTATTTTAGTGATGTATAAAGGTGAGATTGTTGAACAAGGCGGAGTAGAAGCCATTTTTAAAAATCCGCAACACAATTATACCAAAGCATTAATTAATTCGCGGCCTTCTTTAGATACTAGATTAAAAACATTGCCAACTATTCAAGACTTTTTGAATGATACCATTTCTTCAGAAATAATATCAACGGAACAGCGTAAAAAAAACCACGAAAAACTATACAGCAAAGCACCATTGTTAGAGGTTGTTAATGTTGAAAAGGAATATATTACTAAATCAGGATGGTTTACAAAACCTCGACATTTTAAGGCTGTAAACAATGTGAGTTTTAAACTTTATGAGGGTGAAACTTTAGGTTTGGTGGGCGAATCTGGTTGTGGAAAATCAACTTTAGGAAATGCTATTCTGCAATTAGATAAAGTTACATCTGGAGTTATTTTATACCATGGAGTAGATATTACAAAACTATCTAAAACCGAAATTAGAACCCTTAGAAAAGACATTCAAATTATTTTTCAAGACCCCTATTCTTCATTAAATCCCAGAATACCTGTTGGTGAAGCCATTATGGAACCTATGAAAGTTCATAAACTTTATGAAACTGATTTTGAAAGAAAAGAAAAAGCGATTGATATTTTAAATCGAGTAGGTTTATCTGAAGATTATTTTAATAGATACCCTCATGAGTTTTCTGGTGGAC
>NZ_JBATHX010000096.1:0-9582 GCF_049667265.1 Algibacter sp.
GAGACTATCCGTCGTTCGAATTTTGGAAATTAGTTTTTATATTTTTTTGGAATTTTATTTTCATCCATTATTTTGTATCTTAGGTTACTTATAAAAAAATAACAAACTAAAAATAAATTATATGGCATTCGATATCAATATGATCAAAGGTGTTTACACCAAAATGGCTGAACGAGTTGATAAAGCACGTGAAATTGTTGGGAACCCACTAACATTATCTGAAAAAATTCTATATTCTCACCTTTGGGATGGGTTACCTAAAAAGGCATTTACTAGAGGAAAAGATTATGTAGATTTTGCACCAGATAGAATTGCGTGTCAAGATGCCACAGCACAAATGGCATTATTACAATTTATGCAAGCGGGAAAAACGAAGGTTGCTGTACCAACTACCGTGCATTGCGATCACTTAATTCAAGCTAAAGAGGGCGCTGCAAAAGATTTAAAACATGCCAACAGCGTAAGTAGTGAAGTTTTTAATTTCGTAGAATCCGTTTCAAACAAATACGGCATTGGTTTCTGGAAACCTGGCGCAGGAATTATTCACCAAGTAGTTTTAGAAAATTATGCATTCCCAGGTGGGATGATGATTGGTACCGATTCACATACCGTAAATGCAGGAGGATTAGGAATGGTTGCTATTGGTGTTGGAGGGGCAGATGCCGTTGATGTTATGGCAGGAATGGCTTGGGAGCTTAAATTCCCAAAATTAATTGGAGTAAGGTTAACGGGTAAACTTTCTGGATGGACAGCACCAAAAGATGTCATTTTAAAAGTAGCCGAAATTCTTACTGTAAAAGGCGGAACTGGCGCTATTGTGGAATATTTCGGACCTGGAGCAACATCCATGTCATGCACAGGAAAAGGAACCATTTGTAATATGGGTGCCGAGATAGGCGCAACCACATCTACATTTGGGTACGATGACTCTATGGAACGTTATTTACGTGCTACTGAAAGAGCAGATGTTGCCGATGCTGCAAACAAAGTAAAACAACACTTAACTGCAGATCCTGAGGTTTATGCAAATCCAGAAAAGTATTTCGATCAAGTAATCGATATTAATTTATCAAAACTTGGCCCCTTATTAAATGGCCCTTTTACGCCAGATTTATCTACGGAAGTAGGAACTGCAATGACTAAAAAAGCTAAGGCTAACGATTGGCCAATAAAAGTGGAATGGGGTTTAATTGGGTCTTGCACAAACTCTTCTTATGAAGATTTATCAAGAGCCTCTTCCATAGCGCAACAAGCTATCGATAAAGGTTTAAAAATGAAATCGGAATTAGGAATCAATCCAGGTTCAGAGCAAGTACGTTACACCGCAGAGCGCGATGGAATTCTTGGGATTTTCGAAAAGCTAGACGCAAAAATATTCACCAATGCTTGCGGTCCATGTATTGGGCAATGGGCAAGATATAGCGATCCAAAAAACGCACCAAAAAACAGCATTGTACATTCTTTTAATAGAAATTTTGCTAAACGTGCCGATGGAAACCCAAATACACATGCCTTTGTGGCTTCACCAGAAATAACGGCAGCCATAGCAATAGCTGGTCGCTTAGATTTTAATCCGTTAAAAGACAAGTTAATTAACGAAAACGGTGAAGAAGTCATGTTCGATGAGCCAACAGGATGGGAATTACCACCAAAAGGTTTCGAAGTAAAAGACAATGGCTATTTAGCACCCGATAAAGATGGAAGTGGCGTAGTAGTAAAAGTTGCCCCAGATTCCGAAAGACTCCAATTATTAACACCTTTTACACCATTAGGCGATAATATATCTGGAGCTAAGTTATTAATCAAAGCCTTTGGAAAATGTACTACCGACCATATTTCTATGGCCGGACCATGGTTACGTTTCCGTGGGCATCTAGATAATATTGCAAACAATACTTTAATAGGCGCTGTTAATGCCTTCAATAAAAAAACAAACTTTGTTAAAAACCAATTAACAGGCGATTATGGGGGAGTTCCTGATGTACAACGTGAGTATAAAAAAGCAGGTATCAAAACAATAGTAGTTGGAGATCACAATTATGGTGAAGGTTCTTCAAGAGAGCACGCCGCAATGCAACCAAGACATTTAGGTGTGGCGGCAGTAATTGTAAAATCGTTTGCACGTATCCACGAAACAAACCTTAAAAAACAAGGTATGTTAGGTTTAACGTTTGCAAAGGAGTCAGATTACGATTTAATTCAGGAAGATGATACCTTCAACTTCACAGATTTAAACGCCTTTGCACCAGGAAAACAATTAACGCTTGAGGCAGTTCATAAAGATGGTTCAAAAGATACCATCAAACTGAATCACACCTATAACGATGCACAAATTGCATGGTATAAGGAAGGTTCTGCACTTAATTTAATTAAGAAAGAAAACAACGCATAATACGCTTTAACCTGCGAGTTATTCAAAGCCTTGTAGGTATATTTGAATATAAAAAATCCAGCTTTACGGCTGGATTTTTTATATGGTATAAAGGTAAGTTGTACGCCTGCTTGCAGGCAGGTTAACTTAATCCCGAGAGCTATCTGCAAGGCTAGTATTTTATTCAGAGCGAAGTCGAAAGGTTACGATATTTTGCCCTTAAAAAAAGTCGCTGTGGGTTTTATTAATGCCTTTCTATTTAATATTAATAAATTTATGACCATAAATGTTTTTCTGCAATCTCTAACACGAGCACATCTGTTAAAGCATTAATTTCACTTTATTAAATCGTAATAAATCTTAAAAACATATTTAAAACAAAAAGCTGTATTCTTATAAAAATTATGTATTTAATGATAATAATACAGTATATTTAACAAATTATTTAGAATATGTAATTAAATATTTAGTATCTTTAGTAAATTGATAAATCTTTAATTATGGGTATTAAGAGTTTTCAAGGTGCAAGAAAGCATCAAAGTTCTGTCGAGGAACTTCCGGTAAAAGTTAGTGATTATATGTCTACAAATTTAATAACCTTTAGACCACAACAATTAATGGATGAGGCAGTAGATATCTTAATTAATCAAAAGATTTCGGGTGGACCAGTTGTTAATGACAATAATGAATTAATTGGGATGATTTCTGAAGGTGATTGCATAAAGCATATTAGCGACAGTAGGTATTACAATTTGCCTATGGAGCGTAATTTAATTGAAGATTGTATGGTCAAGAATGTCGATACCATTGATGGTAATATGAATATTTTTGATGCCGCCAATAAATTTTTGAATGAAAAAAGAAGACGATTTCCCATTATTGAAAATGGAAAATTAGTAGGCCAGATTTCACAAAAAGACATTCTTAAGGCGACTGTAAATTTGAAGTCCCAGAATTGGAAGAAATAAACATATTGATATTATAGTTAAAAACCCTAGCGTATAAGTCCGCTAATTCATTTAGTTAATTTGTACAGGTTTTGGTTAGCTTTTTGCTAAGTGTATTCCATCAGGTATTATAAGGTTTTTTTGCGTATGTAAATAACTAGTATGATAAATAATGATTTATTAACGAAAATTTCGAAGGAATTTTCCAAATAAGAACTTCAGAAGGCAATTAATTAAACACGGTGATGCCAATAGGCTTTTTCCACTATTTTATTCAATTCAGTTTCTTTTTGAGTTCCAATTAGAAATTTTTTCCCATTCAGAAGCTCAATAGCCAAACCTTTATCTCCTTTCGTGTTATATACAGTTCCGTATTTTGTCCAAAGTCGTATTCCCCAGCCCCCAACGAATCCATAATTCACGATTTCAGCGTTTTTTATTTCTTTCCAATTTACTCGCTTATTAATGAAAGGAAAAAAGTTTATCCGGATTTCATTTTGGTCAATTTTAGTTTTCAGTCGCATAAACCAAAACATAGCTATTAAACCAAAAATAAAAAAACAGAAAATGATAAGACCGAAATCAGACATCGGTTTGTCTCCAAATTTTTCTCCGAGAATTAATTGCTTATAAATTCCGAAAATCGGTAAAATTCCGATTCCGATTAAAAGCAGCCAAAGCCACCATTGTGTAAATTTTTGTTCTTCTTTAAACTCAATTTTCATTTTGCGTACCGATTTTTTTAATTCATTGGCAATCCAAAGATAAGTTTCTATTTCACTTCAGAAATAAATTCAGCACAGGTGAAACTTATCGACTGTATACAAATTTATCGTTTTTTCTGATAAAGTAAAGTCGTTATTTTAGATAATTAATTTTAATTCAACATAATCAAATCCGTATTTTTACAAAAACTTCAAAAATGAATTCCAGACAAGATCAACTTAAAGCTTTTGATAGATTATTAACCATAATGGATGAGTTGCGCGAACAATGTCCGTGGGATAAAAAGCAAACCATGGAAACCTTACGCCATTTAACCATTGAGGAAACTTATGAGCTTGGTGATGCTATTCTAGATAATGACTTAGAGGAAGTGAAAAAAGAATTAGGCGATGTGTTATTGCACATTGTATTCTATTCAAAAATAGGAAGTGAAACGAAAGATTTTGATATAGCAGATGTATGTAACACCATTTGCGAAAAGTTAATTCATAGACACCCACATATTTATAGTGATGTAAAAGTAGAAAATGAAGATGACGTAAAACGAAATTGGGAAAAATTAAAACTAAAAGAAGGTAAAACTAGCGTTTTAGAAGGTGTTCCAAAAAGTTTACCTGCCTTGGTAAAAGCAAACCGAATTCAAGAAAAAGTAGCAGGTGTTGGTTTTGATTGGGAAGAACCAAACCAAGTTTGGGAAAAAGTAGAGGAGGAGCTCAGAGAGTTTAAAGCTGAAGTGCAATCTGGCAATCAAGACAAGATGGAAAGCGAATTTGGTGATGTGATATTTTCTATGGTAAATTATGCACGTTTTTTAAACATCAATCCTGAAAACTCTTTAGAACGTACCAATAAAAAATTCACAAAACGTTTTCAATACCTAGAAAGTAAAGCGAAAAGTATGAATAAACCACTAAAAGACATGACTCTAGCTGAAATGGATGTATTTTGGGAAGAGGCAAAAATACTTTAAAAAAAACACCCATAAAGTCCCCTCAAGGGGACAACTCACTCAGTTGAATAGTAGGATTGTCCCCTTGAAGATACCTAACGCCGCTAATTAGGGGGGCAAAATATTATAAGTGCAACCTATAAAACGCTCCCCAATATCAATTTTTTTTAAATCTGTAAAGTCTAGATTATTAATACAAATCTTTAATTTTTCGAAGTTTAGCTTTCAAAACGTTAAGCGATTCTTTGTGGTTTTTAATGTTGGTATGCACTTCTTTTACAAGCGGATTATCTTCATCAACATTTGTAAAAAACTGTAAATTATTTTCCAATTGATTAATTTGTCCTTTCAGTTCATCAATCTTCTTACGTATAAAAGTACGCTCATTATCTAAGTTTCTTGTATCATTAGCATCATTAAGACTATCCAATTTATTTTCGTACTTAATCATTTCAGCTTCCGCTTTATCAACTTTCAAATCGTTTAACAAACCATCAATCGTTTTTTGAAACTTTCCGTCAATATAGCGTTTATCACTTGGCACGCGACCTATTGTTTGCCATTGCTTGATTTGTTCTTTTATAGCTTCAACACCTTCTGCTTTATCTTTTGGTAGTTTTAAGTCTTTTAAGCTATTTAAAAAGTCATTCTTTTTATTGTATGCTTCCACTTGTTCTGCACTTGCCGCATTGCGTTTAGCATGAATTCTGTCAAAATAACCATTACAAGCTGCTTTAAATCGTTTCCATATCTTATCGCTGTCTTTTCTCGGAACATGACCAATTTTTTTCCAATCACTTTGTATTTTCTTCATCAAAGGCGTGGTAACCTCAAAATCGTCACTTTCTTTATTGTCTTCAGCAATTTTAATTAAATCAAGTTTTAGCTGCAGGTTTTTATATTGGTCTTTTTTAAGGTCTTTATAAAAGGCATTCTTTTTTCTATTAAATAATCTAACAGAATCTTTAAATTTTGCCCAGGTTTCTTCATTCACTTTTATAGGAACTTTACCAGCATTAAAAAAGGCTTCTCTTAATTCTTCAACCGTTTTTATTTTCTTCTGTAACGACCCGTGCGAATTTGTGTCTTGGCTTGCAATGTCCTCAATTTTAGAAATGATTTCTAGTTTGTATTCAAGGTTTTTCTCGTAAACTTTATCTATTTCTTTATAATAAACTTGGCGTTTATCATTAATAGTTTTGGTAGCAGCTTTAAAGCGCTCCCAAATACTTTCGCGATGCTCTCTAGGAACAGGGCCAAGCTCTTCTTTCCACATTTTATGAAGTTCTTGCAGTTCTCTAAATGCACGCATGGCGTCATCACCCATTGCCAATTCTTCAGCACGTTCAATAATTAATAATTTCTTTTCAAGATTATGCTTAAAATCTAGGTCGCGTAAATCTCTATTAATATTTAAAAAATCATAAAAAATTTCTACATGGTGGTGGTAGCTATTCCAAGCATTATTGTATTTATCACGCGGAATTGGTCCCGTATTTCTCCAGCGCTCTTGCAATTCTTTAAAGTGCTTATAAGTGGTGTTAATGTTTTCTTCAACATTTATTAAACCCTTTAACTCTTCAATAATTTCAAGTTTGTTGGCTAAATTTTGCTTTAAATTTTGCTCTAAACTTTGGTAATGCGCATTTACCTTTTTTCTATATGCTTTGTAAGCTTCTTTATATCTTTTTTGAACTGGAGACGAGTAGTAAAAATCTATTTCGTTGCCGCCGTCATTTAAAAAATCTTCTTTCTTTTCTTCAATTAAAGCTTGAAATTTGGTTTTAAATTCCGAGTTAATATTATCGACATGAGATTTTATAGCCTGTACTTTTTCCTTCTCAATAAGCTTTTCTAACTCTATGGCTAAAGCTTCCAACGACATGGTGTCATAAGCTTTTACTTCAATAGTGTGTCTATCTTTATTACCTTCATCTTCAGCATCCTCAGCGTTCGATTCTTCTATTTCATTAATAACCTCGTCATCTTCTTCAGCAATCTCAGGTTTCTGAACTGGCTCAATCTTTGGAGCTTCAGCTGTTTCAGAAGAGCCATTAACTGCTTCAGTAGCATTAACGGCGTCTTCTGCGTTTTGATTGTCGTTTGATTGGTCGGAATTCTCAATAGAATTAATTTCTTCAGTTCCGTCTACTTCTTCAGGGTTGTTAATATCAGACATTTTAAAAAATGTTAAGGTTCGTAAAATTACTTTCGTCATTAAAGATACAACAAGTAAATTATTTTTAAAGTACTATAAGATTTTTAATCGCCAAAATTGGATTAAATAATAAAGTCTGCTTTGGCTATTTTTAATATTGTTATAAGTGCTATTTCGAACTAGCTGATTACTAGTAGTTACATGAAATAATCAGTAAACTTACCTTATGTTGATTAATTTAGAAGTAGTTATTTATTTAAGATCCCAGATAGACCATGATTTTTCTGCTTGAAGTCTTAACATATTTAACCCATTTATAATCGTTGCTCCGTTTTGTTTGCCTTGTTGCAAAAATTTGGTTTCAGCAGGATTGTATATTAAATCAAAAAGAATATGATTTTTATTGATGGCAGCATACGGAATATTTGGACAATCTTCAACGTTAGGGAATGTTCCTAATGGCGTACTATTAATTATAATTTGGTGTTCAGCGATGTCTTTTTCCGATAAGGTATCATACGTAAAGCTAACGCCATCCTTTAAGGTTCTTGATACATATTGGTATTTAATACCCATTTCTTTAAAGGTAAATGCAATAGCTTTACTAGCGCCTCCAGTACCCAAAATCAATGCTTTTTTATGATGTGATTTTACATAGGGTTTTAGGGTGTTTTTAAATCCATAACAGTCTGTATTGTAGCCTATTAATTTGCCTTTTTTAGTAATTCGAATAGTATTTATGGCACCAATGGCTTTTGCTTTTTTATTGATTTTATCAAGGTATGGGATAACCTGTTCTTTGTATGGAATAGTAACATTTAGCCCTTTTAGCCCTTTTGTATTTTGTATAATAGAAGGGAATAAATCTATGGTTTCAATATCGAAATTTTCATATGAAATATCCTTAATATGTTCATTTTCGAATTTCTTTTTGAAATATGATCTTGAGAAAGAATAAGAAATATCTTTACCTAATAAACCTAGTTTTTTCATTTTGCTTTTCGGGTTTTTTGTCCGTACCATTCTAATGCCAAAACTAGGGCAATTCCTAAAATAATAAAACAAATAGCGTAATAAGTTTCAGGATTTAAATTGGGCATAAACCGTTCGTAATTTTTAATGACCATTTCGCCTCTAGAATCAAATAACGCATTACCGGTATTATCTAATTTATAAATCGTTTTTTTCCAAGGCCATACAACCCCTAAAGAGCCAATTATAAAACCAATAATTGCAGAAAGTGTGATGCTTTTAAAATGTTTTAAAATATAGCTTAATACATGCGAGAATGTTACTAGACCTGTAACCGAGCCTAAGGTGAAAACGACTAAAACTTTCAGCATTCGGATGCGTTCAGAGTTATTAAAAACGCTAAAATCGCCGCTAATAATTTCAGAAAATGTATCAAATAGGGCATTTACTGAATCTACTAAAAGTAATACATAATTCCCTAAAAGAATTAAAATAAATGACCCTGAAAAACCGGGTAAAGTCATTCCGGAAACACTAATAATACCGCAGAAAAAAACAAACCATAAATTATCATTTTCTTTCGCTGGATTTAAAAAGCTAATCCCAACGCCAAGTAAAATACCAATGGCAAGCGATATGTAAGTTTTGTAGTTCCAGTCCTTAAAATCTTTGTTTATGTAATAAATGGAACCGATTATCATTCCGAAAAACACGCTCCAAACATAGAGTTCATAGTGTTTTATAAGGTAATCCAAAACTTTAGAAATACTAAAGTAGCTTACAATCATTCCGAAGAACAACAAGCTTAAAAAACGACCATTAATGTATCTGTAAAAACTTTTAAACCTGCCATTGAAAAGTAGCTTGAAGGCGTTTTTATTTACTTTTCTAAGGGAATATATAAATTCCTCATAAAAGCCAGCGACAAATGCAACTACACCACCAGAAATACCAGGAACTTTATTTGCAGCACCCATTCCTAATCCTTTTAAAATTAGAAAAAGTTTATCCGTAAGTGTTCTGGTACCTTCCATTTTTATTTTTTAGAACCTACACGCTCAAGAATGAATATAGTTAAAAACCCTAAAATAATTAAGAAAATGGCCATCATGATTTGACTATCACCATCAATAGAAAAAGGTGAAATACTTTCTTGTAATAATGGTGCTTTAACACCTTTAGAATCGGTGTGCCATGATAATGTGTTTTTCCATGGCCATACTTTGTTTAATGACCCAAAAATGAAGCCTGTTAGTAGCGCTAGCGTCACATTATGATAGTTTTTAAACAGCCATTTTAGCACATGACTAAAGCTAAGTAAACCTACTAAAGCTCCCGTTCCAAAAATGATTATTTTTTTTATATCAACATCATGAATAGCATTGCTTAGCGTTTTGTATGCGCCAAGAATAATAAGAATAAAAGACCCTGAAATACCAGGTAAAATCATGGCACAAAT
>NZ_JBATHX010000097.1:0-1774 GCF_049667265.1 Algibacter sp.
GCTGCTCGAAACTTAGTATTTTCAGTAAACACACGTTTTGATAATTCAATAACATAAATCCGGTATTCTGTTTTAGGCATAGCTTTTAAGTACTAAACTATTCATTATGGTCATCTACCACTTCTTCATCACGATATTTACAACACGGATGTACGGTTGCATAAGCTTCATCTGTAGCTTTTTGCCCTTTCACATCATGCCCTGCAGCTAACACCTGACCTTCAATCGTTTTTAAATCCGTTTTACGATCATCATAAATTAATTTTAATTCATGAGTTTCGATACTCCAAGTTGCAAATTTTACGCCCTTAGTATTTAAACAGGCTTTTTCAATACGTGCTTTACACATACCACAAACACCATCAACTTCCAAAGAGGCTTTGGCGTTTTTGTTTTGAGCAAATATTAAGGTTCCTGTTAGCATTAACGCTATAATTACTAGTTTTTTCATGATAATTTATTGTTTTTTTATTTCCTCGAAGGAGGAAATCCTTTTTTAAATTTTTAATTAATAATTATGAGACTCCCTTTTCAAGGAAGTTTATATCGTAATCCTGCATAATACATACTTCCAAAAATTGGGCCGTATACAAATGTAGAATCAAAATTCGCACCAAAAGGGTCATCAGCTCCTAAAATAGGATTTGACTGCCTTAAATTTGTTATGTTTTCACCTCCTAAATATACTTCAAATTGTGAAGAAAACACTTTGGTAATTTGCGCATTTAATGTGGCTACAGTTGGTGTTCTTTCGGGTAATTGATATTCAGCAGGGTTACTTGTCGTACTAGCATAACGTTGATCGCTTAACCAATTAAAAGTAACATCAAATTTCCAATGTCCAAATTGTTCTTCATCATGATTAGTTTCGTATCCAACATTTGCGAACAAACGTTGTTTTGGTGTTAAAGGCCGTTCCAACCTACCTGAATTATAATCGGTTTTTACATCGTAAAATTTATATGCCATTCTTACATCGAAATTTTCAAAGGCATTGTAATTAAACTCCACCTGAAAACTGTTAGCAAAGCTTTTTCCGTTAAGGTTATAAAAACTAATCTCAGTAGGGTTTTCCCAATCTACAACCACTTGATTTTTAAAATCTGTTTTGTAATAATCAAAAGTAACGTCTGCTTTTCGTCCAAAAAGATTAAAACCTTGTAAATATGAAAATCCATAATTCCACGCAATTTCTGGGTATAATCCATAAACCGACCCGCCAGAATTCAAAATACTAATTTGCCTTGATGTCGAAAACAACTGCTGATTTTCGGTGAAAATATTAGCACTTCGTTTTCCCCTTCCAAAAGATGCTCTAAATGCCGATTTGCTCCAGGGTGAATAGCGTGCATGAACCCGCGGTGTTACAAATGTACCTAATAAATTATGGTGGTCAATTCGAAGTCCCGCAGTAAGGTTAAATAATTCCAGATTATCAAAACTATATTCAAAAAAACCTCCAACCGAGTTTTCGGTTCTTTCAAAATCTGAATCTAAATTCCCTGCATCAACTAACTCATCATAATGATCGTAAGTATAACTAATTCCTGTTTTAATTTTATGTCTAGAATCGCTAATAATGGAGTTATAAATAGCATTGGTGTATAAACTATTATGCTCAATATCATATCTGTTCAACCCAAAATAAGATTCCTGTTTATGATTACTAAACGCCGTTTGCACACCAATACTTTGCCAAGGAATATCTGGATTAACATAGCCAAATTTCCCTGACACTTCGTAACGTTTGGTGTCAATTTCACTTCCCCAACTG
>NZ_JBATHX010000098.1:0-4205 GCF_049667265.1 Algibacter sp.
GTAAACGATGTTCCTGAAACACTTTATAAGAACCCTAAAACACCTTTAATTGCTTCCTTTTTTGGTGAGTTTAATGTTATAAATGATAAAATCGTTTATGCAAATCAATTAGAGGTAGTTGAAAAATCAGATTTAAAAGTAACTGTAAAACGGTCTTATTTTAAGGGGCATTATTATTTGATTGAAGCTGATTTGGATGGTGAAACTGTGTTTTTTGAGCATCATTCAAAACTAGAAATAGGGGCGGTTTTACATTTGAAAATAGAAAAATAAGTTATCTGTCAAATTTTTTCAATAGTGCAGGTAGAAAAAATACATCAGTAATCAAAGCGATAGCCACGGTTACAGCGCATAACAAACCAAAATCTATAACCGAAGGTGTTTCACTAGAAGCTATAATCAAAAAACCTCCTACTAAAGCCATAGTGGTAGAAAGCAAAGCGCTTCCAGTATAATTCAAGGCGTTATTCATGCGCTGTTCTGGAGAACCCTTAATGCTTTTACTGCGTCTATATTTATAGACTAGATGAATAGTGTCATCCATAGCAATACCTAACATAATTGGTGTTATCATTGCTGTTGTCACGCCCAAGGGAATGTTAAACCAAGTCATGAAAATAGCCAGTATAGCCAATGGTAATATGTTGGGTATCAAAACTAAAATAGTAGTTCTTAAGCTTTTTATAAAAAACCAAAGGCATAAAAACGCCACAAAAAAAGCCGCAAAAAACGATTTAAACTGGGTTTCAAGTATGAACTTATTAAGTTGTGCAAAAACAACTGCAAATCCGTTAATTTTGAGTTTATAGTATTCAGTTTCAAATGACGTTTTAAAATCTTTCTCAATATCCACGAGTAATTGCTCGAGTTGAGATGTTTTTAAATCCTTAAAACTAATGGTTATACCTGCGGAAGCAAAATCGTTCCCAAATAATTTGAAAAAACTATTATCCCTATTTTCAACTGAAGATAAGGTAGTTTTTAATTTTTCTTCAGAAACATTAGATTGAAAGATAACCGGCGACCGTTTTTCAATGAAAGATTTAATATTTACAACGGATACAGGCGCGTTTATAACTGGATTTTGTTCCAATCTGTTTTGAAAATTTTCTAAACGTTCCATAGCATCTTTATTTAAAATAGACCCGCCATCGATTCTAGAAATATCCAGTTGCATCCTAGAACTTCCTTGGAGTTGTGCTTCAACAAGATGTAAATCCTGTTTTGCCTTTCCTTCCGCTAAAAGATCTGACGAATCTGTATCAATTTTAACCTGGAAAACAGCGTATAACCCATATATTAAAACTATGGTAAAGCCTATAATAATGCCATTTTTATACTGCGAGGTGACACGATTTATCCAATCGATAAATTTGGTTTGGCTAAAACTTATAATAGAAACTACTGGTTTGCTCGCTTCAAAATTAAGGGTCATAAAACTGAAACCAATAATGGTAATCACATATACTAATACGAAACTTAAAAGCAAACCAATACAAGTAAAAATACCCATGTTTTTAAATGCCGGTAATGGCGATAAATACAACGCGAAATAGCCAACAAAAGTAGTTAGTGTTGTGTAGAAACATGGTGTTAAACTCTTTCTTAAAGCTAAAGCTATTAATGATATTTTATTAAGCCCGTTGTTTAATAATCCTTCTTTATGGTAAATATTAATAATATGTACCGCATCGCTTACGCTATAAACCATCAGAATGGTTGGAATAAGCATTGAAATCATATTTAAAGCAAACCCTAAAGAGGTTATTATCCCGAATAGTATAGATACAGGAACTGCAACCGATAATAAGGATACTAATAAATACCGTTTATCTGGAAGTAAAAACAGAAGCATTAAGGTGATGACTAAAACCGTTAAAACACCAAAAATTAAACTTTCTTTGTATATACCTTTGCTATAGGCTTCATTTAAAACTGGAGGGCCAGTTAAATAATAAGTATCATAATAATTTTCGATGTTGTTTCTAATCTCACCTAAAATAATTTGGCGTTTGGCTTCAATTGTAGGCGTAGGATTGAGTTGAATGTAGAAAAATTGATATTTAAAATCTTTGGATACTAATTGCGCTGAAATATAAGGCAATTTAGAAAGTATACTTTTGAGTCCTTTCTCGCTGCGCTCTGTATTATATAAGGCATCAAAATTTATTTTACCATTAGCATAAATTGGATATTTTGCTTTGGCTAAACTAAAAGATGTTTTTACAAAGGATAATGAATCAATATTTTTATGAAGTTGGAGAAGCTTTGTTTTCTCCAAGGCTCCTATGGCATTTTCAACAGGAAACATGGCTATAAAAATTTCATCAGAACCAAATTCTTCTTGATAATCTATGTATGCTTTATAACTCGGGTCGTCCTCTAAAAACCAAATAGATAAAGAGTTATCTACATTAAGTTTATTTAGGGTTTGATGACCTGAAAACCCCATTAATCCTAACAATAGCAGTATAATGGCAATTCTAAACTTTATTATCTTTTGAATAGCAACTTCTAAACGCTTCATCAATGTAATGTCATCATTCGTTATTGTCTTTTATTATACTATTTTTTTAATTGTAAAGGTACTGCTTCTAAACTGGATATGATCGCCAACTTTTTTTGACAGCAATAATTTTGCTATGGGCGTATTTGCTGAAATGGCATAAAATTTATCATGGTCTACCATTAATTCTCCTGCACTAATGGCAATAAAATAGTTGGCTTGAGTTGTATATACAATACTCCCAAGTCCAATAACATTTGACGTTTTTTCAATGTTTACTTTTTGAAGTAATGCTCTAGTATTTTCAATTTCTGCTAATTGATGTCCCGCTTTTTCGCGCTCTAGCTGCAACATGGCGCGACCTGTTTCGTGCTTATCGCCTGCACTACTTTTGGTTTCGGATTGCAAGGATTCTTGAATTTCCTTTATGGTATTTTGAACCGTTTCAAATCTCGCATTAATAAAATTCTCGCAGGCCTTAAATAAAAGCGGCTTGATATTATTGTTTTTTTTCATCGGCTTTTACTTCTTTATTTTCATAATTTAAAGGTCCAAAAAAATACATCTGACTCGTAATCCAACTTTTTCTACCCTGAATATATCCAGAGGCTGGATTTGCCTTATACTTTAATGGATTTGGAAGAATTGCCGCTATGGCTGCAGCTTCATTTCTTGTTAATTTAATGGCTGATTTTTTAAACCAAAATTGTGATGCTGCTTCGGCACCGTAAATACCATTACCCATTTCGATACTATTAAGATACACTTCCATAATGCGTTCTTTAGACCAAATTAATTCTATTAAAGTAGTAAAGTAAGCTTCCAATCCTTTTCGTGACCAACTGCGTTGTGGCCATAAAAACACATTTTTTGCTGTTTGTTGGGTAATTGTACTTGCACCTCGTACACGTTTTCCTTTTTTATTATAATCAATCGCTTTTTTAATGGCTTCCATATCAAAACCGTTGTGGTTCAAAAAATTTTGGTCTTCACTACAAATAACTGCTAATTGCAGGTTTTTAGAAATATTCTCAATTGGCTCCCAATCATGTTTAAGTATTTTTGGGCTGTCATGTTCAAAATATCTAATAACCATTAAAGGTGTAAATGGAACAGGAATCCATTTAAAAAGTATAACTAACCCAAACGATATGATGATAAACCAAACAACGCATTTCCCAATAAATTTGAATAGTTTTTTAATCATTTTATTCTATAAAATTTGCTAATTCCTTTCCAATTAAACTTCCAATGGCAACGCCCATACCACCTAGCCGAACACCACAAAACACATGATTACTTAATGGTTTTACAATAGCCTTTTTCTGGTTTCCAACACCCATTATTCCGCTCCATCGGTGTTCAATTTCAAATGGTATTTTGGGCAAAATTGTTGTTTTTAAAAGATCGTCTAGCTTGTTTTGAATAAGATCCGTTTGATTAAATTCTAATGTTTCTTCGGCATAAAAATCTAGGTTTCGCCCGCCACCAAGTAGGATTCTATTATCTATATTTCTAAAATAATAATAGCCTCTATCTAAATGAAACGTACCTTTGATGTTTAAATTTTTAATAGGCTTGGTTATTAAAACTTGTGCTCTTGCTGGTTTCACTTCTTGGCTGATTAATTGTGATGCAAAACCATTGGTAGCAATGAGTAATTTTGAAGCTGAAAATTCGAACTGATTGGTTTTTATTT
>NZ_JBATHX010000099.1:0-3814 GCF_049667265.1 Algibacter sp.
TTACTATCATGTCTTTATCGGTTTTGGCTAGTGTCCAGCTATCCATTAGTATTTTTTGGAGTATTTCGGCTGGTGTGGCTTTTTTAAGGTTAACTTCTTTATTTGGGTTAAAAATATCCAGTTCTACAAGTTTGTCCCAAACCACATCATCTTGATCGATTTTTAGTTGATGTCTTAATTTTAGTTCTACCGAATCTGATGGGCTGTAGGGTAAAAAGGCGTTTACAAAATCGCGGTAACTCATGTTTTCACTATCGTCAATAATATAGCTATCGTCCGTCATGCCAAGGGTTACGAAAATATTCCAGGCACGACTAAAACCTACGCGCCGCATGGTTCCGCGGTACAATGTTTTAATTTTTTCTAAACCATATACATCCTGATATTTTAGTGAATCTCTGTTGGCATAAACTTCGAAACGTCCAAAATTATCGATTTCTAAAAATTCGGTGCGTCTGAATAAACGGTGGTACGGAATGTATTTATAGGACCCTTCTTGAAGAAATTTTGCAGCGCCACCTTGTCCGGCAACCACAACATTTCTTGGGTTCCAAGTGAATTTGTAATTCCACAGGTTATTATCGCTTTCGGGTGCCACTAAACCACCTGTGAAGGATTCAAACAAAATTATTTTTCCACCTTTGTCTCTAATGCCATTTAGCACTTTCATAGCGCTCATGTGGTCTATTCCAGGATCTACACCAATTTCATTCATTAATATGAGTCCGTTTTCTTTGGCTTCACGATCTAAAGCTTGCATTTCGGGGCTTACATAGGATGCTGTAACCATGTGTTTTTTATAGTTTATACAATCTTTTGCAACTTCAATATGGAAACGGGCAGGCAGCATGGATACTACAATATCGGCGTTTTTTATAGCCTTGGTTCTTGATGTTTCATCAAAAACATCTAATGTAATAGCCTTAGCATTTTTATGGTTGTTAATGAGCGTTTTTGCGTTTTCAATATGTAAATCACCAACTGTTAAAAATAAATCTTCCTCTGACGATTTATCTAGTAGATATTTCAATAAATAGGATGTAGATTTTCCAGAACCAATGATTAAAATCTTTCGCATATTGAGATTAGTTAAGTAATTTTGTGATGATTAGTTTTTTGCTGAAATGCTTTCAGTATTACGAAATTAATAAAAAATAAACGCATTTACTGAGAATAATTAATTTAAAAATGAATAAAACAATTTTAATTACCGCTTCACTTTTAGGTATGTTAAGTATTATTTTAGGCGCTTTTGGTGCTCATGCCTTAAAAGAACTCATTCCTTTTGAATCGCAACAAACTTTTGAAACAGGAGTGCGCTACCAAATGTACCATGCTATTTTACTCTTGTTTGTTGGTAGTACATCTTTAATTCGGCAAAAAACTAAAAAGATAATATACTATTTGGTTTTGGTTGGGATTTTATTTTTTTCAGGGTCGATTTACGGGCTGGCAACAAATGATTTGACAACTTTTAATTTTAAATCGATTGGTTTCATAACACCAGTAGGTGGTTTGTCGTTAATATTGGCTTGGAGTTTTATGTTTATCTCTTTTTTAAAGATTTCGTCTAAAAAAGGCGATTAAATTAGGGATACTTGAAAAAAATGTCTTTATTTTGTGTGATACTATAATTAATACCCGCCTTATGGAAAACAATAATCAAGTTATGAAAACCATTTCATTAGAAAAATATGGCATAAAAAACGCCAAAGTAAATTATCAATTATCTCCTGAAGAATTACATGATATTTCAATAGCTAAAGGTTTAGGAGTAGAAGCCTCTTCTGGTGCTTTGGCTGTAAATACTGGTGAGTTTACTGGACGTTCTCCAAAAGACAGGTTTATTGTAAAAGATGATATAACTAAAGATCGTATTTGGTGGGGAAATGTAAATATTCCGTTTGATCCGAAAGATTTTGATAAATTATATGATAAGGTGGTAAATTATCTTTCTGAAAAGGAACTTTTTGTTCGTGATTGTTATGCTTGTGCTGATGAAAATTATAAACTAAATATTCGCGTAATTAATGAATATCCTTGGAGCAACCAGTTTTCATATAACATGTTTTTACGCCCAGAAGAATCGGAATTAGATAATTTTAAGCCTGAATGGACTGTTGTTAATGCACCAGGATTTATGGCTGTTGCAGATGTAGATGGAACACGCCAACACAATTTTGCTATTTTAAATTTCACTAAAAAAATAGCATTAATTGGTGGAACAGGATATACCGGCGAAATTAAAAAAGGTATTTTTTCAGCCTTGAATTTTATACTTCCAGTTTTTAAAAATACGCTTCCAATGCATTGTAGTGCCAATGTTGGAAAAGATGGTGATTCAGCCATATTTTTTGGATTGTCAGGTACTGGAAAAACGACACTTTCAACAGACCCGAATAGAAGTTTAATTGGCGATGATGAACATGGTTGGACCAACGAAAACACCGTGTTCAATTTTGAAGGTGGGTGTTATGCTAAAGTGATTAACCTATCAAGGGATAACGAGCCTGAAATTTATGATGCCATTAAAAAAGGAGCGATTCTTGAAAATGTTATTTTAAATGAAAAAGGGGAGGTTGATTTTGAAAACACCTCGATTACACAAAACACCCGTGTAAGTTATCCTATATACCATATTGAAAACATTCAAGTACCATCCATTGGTAAAAACCCAAAAAATATTTTCTTTTTAACAGCCGATGCATTTGGTGTTTTACCTCCAATTTCAAAGTTAACACCTAGTCAAGCGGCGTATCATTTCATTTCTGGTTATACTGCGAAAGTAGCTGGAACAGAGGCTGGTGTCAAAGAACCGGTTCCGTCGTTTTCAGCATGTTTTGGAGCACCGTTTATGCCGTTGCATCCTTCTAAATATGCAGAAATGTTGAGTAGAAAAATGATTGATGCCAACGTAAACGTTTGGTTAGTAAACACAGGTTGGACGGGTGGTCCTTACGGTGTTGGAACTAGAATGAAATTAAAATATACACGCGCTATGATTAATGCCGTTTTAAATGGCGATTTAGGACTTTATAATTATGACGATTACCATATCCATTCAGTATTTGGAGTAGCACAACCAAGAACCTGCCCTGGAGTGCCAACTAGCGTGTTAAGCCCAAGAGCCACTTGGAATGATGATAAAGCCTATTACACAACAGCCTTTAAACTAACCAATGCGTTTAGAGAAAACTTTAAAAAGTTTGAAGCACATTGTAGCGAAGAAATTAGACGCGGTGGCCCACAGCGATATGCGTTTTAAAAAAAAAGCCCAATTAATTTTAATTGGGCTTTTTTATTTTTAAAAAATAATAATCAAAAGTAAAATAATTATTATAGCGCCACTTGATATATAAATACCGTTTCCAGATGCTTTTACAGTTTTTTTGATTGCTCGAACTTCCTTTCTTAATTCTTTTTTTTCTACACGACTTAAAGTTGATTTATCCATCTCCTTTATTATGTTTAAGCGATCTATAAGGGCTTTTATTTCTTCAGGAATTTCATCACCTTTTACAGTAGTGTGTGAAGCTGGTTTTTCAGTAGCGAAAACAGTATTTGGGCCTGCGCATAGAGCCATTGCAAACACTACTAAACAAAGCATTTTTTTTCTCATGGTTATTTTTTTTAAAGGGTTATTTAATGAAGATACGATTTAAAAATGTGCTACACTCGGAATTGCACGACTTAATATTTATTTTAGGCTAAGCTTATTTCCCCCGCTAGCGCTCGTTTGTAACGATTGCCGTTAAAGGAAACAGAAGGAAAACAAAAGCTATTCAAAAATCAGAATAGCTTTTTGTATTTTAGT
>NZ_JBATHX010000100.1:0-1639 GCF_049667265.1 Algibacter sp.
TCCTCACCAGTTTCAGCTTTAAAATCCATTTGCTGTTTACTCATGCCAATAAACTGCACAATATCATTTTGATATATTGCTTTTCCTTTTAAAACAGGACTAAAATATGCTAATGAAATTATTACAAAACCCAGTAAAACTAATACATGAGGTCCTAATTTTTTGATTGAAATTTGCATGAAATGGTTTTAAGGAAATGATTCTGAAAAATACTTATAATTTTTCAGAACAAAGCAATTTGAAATTACTAAACATCAAAAGAAAAGTTTACTTAGTTAAAGAAACTAAAACACCAACTAATCTATTTCTTCATAATCCACATATTCACCAACATTTTTGTTTGATGTTTTGGTTTGTGGCACTTTATCTATCGTAATTTCACCTTCTTTTTTTTGAGGTTCTTGTTGTTGCTTTTTTTGATATTGACCAAACTGATCTCCAAAGCGCTCTTCTGCCTTTTTTGCAGCAAACTTAAGTAATAGCGGAGCAAAAATTCTGGATAATATTTTTATTCCGTAATATATTAAAGCAATTATAAGTATGGTTCTTAATAAACCCATGTTTTAAAAATTATAATGATGTTATACAAAAATACAATTCTATCCGTTTAAAAAAGGCTCAATAATGATAAAAAAAGCATAAAATATCTATATTTGACCAACCTTTAATTCATTTTATTAAAGAAATTAATAAACTTAAGATTATGACCCCATTAAAATCTACTTTGTTTTTCCTGCTGAGTTTAGTTACTTCTCAGGCTTTTTGCCAATATACAGACGTTATCAATTCCAACCGACCAGGAGTATCGAGAAGTGCCTTTTCTGTAGGAACAAATGTTGCTCAATTTGAAATTGGCCCGTATATGTTTAATGAGGAAAGGACACCAGCGGCAGCCTACGAGGTTTCAGGGTTTGGAATTGATTTCGCAGCGCGATACGGACTACTTTTAGAAGAATTGGAAATAAACATTGAAGGAACTTTCCAAAACGACACTAAAACATTTACCTCAAATTCAGCTTCTGAAAGCAATCGAGCCAATTTTAAATTCCTTGCCATTGGAGCGAAATATCTAGTATTTGATCCTTACAAAAATGCTGAAGACGACAAACCAAATCTGTATAGCTGGAAGGCGAACCGACAGTTTAAATGGAAATCCTTAATTCCCGCAGTATCAGTTTATTTAGGCGCTAATTACGACACCAACCCGAACCCATATACCTATTCAGGAATTGAAGGTTTTAGCCCCAAAGTTATGATTGCTACTCAGAATAATTTTTCAGGCGGCTGGGTGCTTGTTATGAATTTTATAAAAGACCGAATTGGAACTGAACAGTCTGATTTTCAATACATATTAACATTAACACACTCATTTAGTCCACAATGGGTTATTTTCGGTGAAACCCAAGGAATCAAAAGTGATTTTTATGCCGATAATCTTTTTAGATTTGGTGGTGCTTATTTATGGGGAAAAGATTTTCAGCTAGATACCGCATTAACCTTTAATACGAAGGACACACCATCAGTTTTTGGCGTAAATTTCGGAATGTCATATCGATTAGATTTTCATAAAGACAAAGAAATTGACAACGGAACATCTGCAGAAGCAGAAGGCAATAGAAGATCTAATCGAAAAGTGAAA
>NZ_JBATHX010000101.1:0-3328 GCF_049667265.1 Algibacter sp.
TAAATCATTCCTCTTTTGGCATTCCAATAAAATATATTACAATTGACAGAATTGTAGTATATTTATCAAAGGTCTTGAGTCGGAACGATTCATATCCACTATCGTTGTAGGTAATTAAGAATAATACTTATAAAATAAAAGACTATGCCTTTATACATGGATATTCACAATGTTGATTCTGACGAGTTCTCGGCTGAGGATGTTGTAAAGGCACATATGGAAGATCTTGCCGTAGAAGATAAATTCGGTGTAAAACAATTGAAATATTGGGTTAATGAGCAAGGTAAAACAATCTTTTGCTTGATGGAAGGACCGAGTAAAGAAGCCTGTAATCAGGTTCATCTAGAATCACACGGAAACACGGCTTGCAATATCATTGAAGTAGCAGACGATGAATACAACCTCTTCATGGGACAAGGTACCGACGTTAATGATTTAGCAAAAACAGATTCTGGAGATCTTGATCCTGGCTACAGAACTATTCTTCTGACCAATATCGTATGCTTTTCTCAAAATAGTAATGGGTATTTTAAAAAAATAAAAGGTCTAGTTTTGGAACATAATGGAGTAATTATCCGTGAACCAACTAACCAAATAATGGTTACGTTCATTTACGCTACAGATGCCATTTCTTGTGCAATATCAATAATGGAATTACTTAAATCTTCTTCAAGTAAATTAGAATTTAACTTAGCCGTAGTAAGTGGAAATCCGGTTGATGAAGAAGGAACTACATTCTTTGAAGAAACAAAAAATAAAATTAATAGTCTATGTTCTTTAGGCCTCAATAAAAAACTATATTTAGATAGCAAAACCGTTGCACTTTCAAAAAAAGAATTACAAGAGCAACAAGAAAAGCAAACTAACTTTACTCTTGTCAACAATGACGACTTTGACTTTTCTTTGATGCTGCATATTACGATAAACAAACATTTTAACCGATCCGACTTTAAAAGTGAAGATTTATTCTCGGAAATCGGAATGAGTAAATCTCAAGCAAGTCGTAAGATCAAATCATTAACTGGACAAGCTCCAAATCAACTTATTCAGGAATCACGACTTCAAAGTGCATTGGGAAAAATGTCCCAAAGCCAAAAAACAATTGCCGAGATTGCTTACCAATCTGGATTTAATAGTCCAACATACTTTACACGTGTTTTCAGGAAAAGATTTGGAATTTCTCCAACTGAATTCATAACCCAACTCACTTAATTTCAATAAATATTGTGATTGAATCAATTGTTTCAGGATTTGAATCAATTGTGAAATACTTCTGCTTCTATGTTTTTCATATTTGCATCATAAAGTATGGGAAACAATTAACAGTTAAAAAATTTCAATCATGGAAACAGTAAAAGTATTCAATCCAGAACATTACAAAACAACAACTAGAGAACAATGGCAAACGGCGGCAGAGGCATGGCACCGTTGGCATCCAACATTAAAAAGCTGGTTAGGACCTGCAACTGATCTCATGCTAGATATGGCAGAAGTTAAAGAAGGATATCGTGTATTAGATATTGCAGCCGGCGCAGGAGAACAATCAATCACAGCAGCCGAAAAGGTTGGTCCTAAGGGGTATGTTTTGGCAACGGACCTTGCTCCAAAAATTCTTGATTTTGCAGTAGAGCTTGCCATTGAAAAGGGTATCAATAATATTGAAACGAAGGAAATGGATGGTGAAAACCTAACCGTTCCTGATAATTCCTTTGACACCGTGATTTCAAGAGTTGGATTGATCTTCTTTCCTGACCAGCAAAAAGCGCTTAAAGAAATGAAACGAGTTTTAAAACCTGGTGGATTTGTAGCTGCAATTGTTTATTCTACCGTTGATAAAAACCAGTTCTTTTCGACTCCTGTTTCAGTAATTAGGAGGCGTGCTCAACTACCTCCTCCATTGTCTGGACAACCTGGTCCTTTTAGCCTTGGTTCAGAAGGTGTATTAGATGACGCGTTCAATCAAGCTGGTTTTATTAACGTTCAATCAAAGACTGTAAGTGCACCTGTTAAAATGGAGAAAGCGGAAGACTGTGTTAAATTTGAATATGAATCGTTTGCTGCGTTGCATCAAATGCTCGGTGGCTTATCAGATAATGAAAAAGCTGCAGCTTGGGAAGAAATTCGTGTGGAGCTATCGAAGTTTGAAGATGAAAATGGGTTCTCAGGGCCATGCGAGTTAGTAGTTGGGATTGGGCAAAAACCACTAGAGTAATAACTACCTACAACATGCGTATAAAACAAATAGAATCACTATAACTATTTGGTTTTCAGAACAGATAAAAAATATTTTTAGATTTTTTATGATGCATTAAAACATCTATTAAATTCTGAGTGAGCCATAAGAGTAAGCGCGTTAGGGATTGTAGTGGCATCCTTTTTTTGCTACCATATATGGAAAAAAAAGATATAACGGAAAGCCCGACCCTTGGGTAACGCCCAAATAAAATTAATTATCTACCGCGTCTTTTTTGTGCTCTTGCTGAAGTTCCAGCACCATAATGTTGGGTAGGGCCAACGGCTTGTTTCATGTTTTGCTTCATCATTTTTATCTGTTCGGTTAACATGCCTTGTTTGTCTAATTTCTGTGCTTCAGCTAATAAGGTTTTTGCTTCTTGTTTTCTGCGTTTTGAAAATGCAATACCAGCCAAATTCAATTTTGCCATGGCTAAATCGTGATCCATTGATAAACCTAATGAAAGCGCTTTTTTAAAGTATTTCTCAGCCTCATTCACATTATCTTGCGATACCATAATACCATGTAAATAATTATAATAGCCTTGTTGCTTAGTTACCAGAGCTGCTTCAGGGTTTTTAATTTTATTCAACCATTTTTTTGCCCCTTCAAAATCTTGTTTACGTAATCTTAAAAAAGCTAATAGAATAAATTCATTTTTAAAATACAGAAATATGAAAATTAAAGACAAAAATATAAGCGCAATGCCATTACCAATTTCACCTTCTGTAAATTGATAAACTGCAAAAGCAATGATTGCTGCGGCTATGATAAGTTTTATGATTTTATTGTACATAATTTTAAATTTCTAATAGTAAAAAGTGATGTTTGCGTATGAAACAAACTGTTTTATGATTTATAAGACTGCAAAGAAACTAAATTTTTATGAAAAAATGGATACCAATATTTAACAAAATAATGGGTTAGCCTAAATAAATAGAGGACTGGCGGGAGTTTTTAAATAGTTGAAAATATTTCTAATTTTTTTTAAAAAATGATTTGCAAAGTAATAAAGGCTTTGTATATTTGCCCTCGGTTTTAACAAGGCCATCTATTTAAAAAATACAATTCAGTTTAAAGATATAAGATAATGAG
>NZ_JBATHX010000102.1:0-10994 GCF_049667265.1 Algibacter sp.
GGAAGAATTTCTAAACTAACTTTTAGAGAATAAAAAAAGGATCAATTTTGCTCCTTTTAATTTATTTTCCTTGACGTCTTTTTTTAAATTCATCAAACAGTTTTCGTTTAAAATCTTCTTCGGCAGCCTTAAGTTGAATTATTTTTTTAGCCGGAATTATAATTCTTAACTTGGAAATAAGATTAACATATTCCGTGTGTAAATTATTTTCAGCCGCAACTAATTTATCTAAAAGTTCTTTAGCATGAGCATCAGTAAGCGTACTTAAATGTTCTTTAACTTCTTTACGGATAACTTTTAATTCTGAATGTTTAATCTGAAAGGTTTTATCCTCGTGTGCGTTATAAACAGGCCAAAATTTTTGAGCTTCCTTTTCGGTTAAATCTAGCTTTTCAGTAATAAAAGATACTTTAAGCGCTTTTATGCGTTCTCTTTTGCTGTCTTGAGCCGATATTTTAAAGACCATTAAAAGTAGTAGTATAGGGAGTAGTTTTTTCATTTTTGTAAATATTTAATCCATCATTAATTCCTCGATATTGGTGTTATCCATCAGGTAGCCTTCTAGGTTGTCATCATTAAAACTATGTTCAATAATTAAATATTCTTCAATTTGCTCATCACCATAAAGGGCAGCAATTTCGTAAGAACTAAAATCTTCTTCATTAATATAACTTTCAACCGTTTCAATATCTAAGTTACTAAAAGTAGGTGTGTTTTCAAATAAAGAAAGATTGAATAATAACAGAATGGCGGCAGCAATACCTGATAAATAAACTAAGTTTCTTTTACTTAAAAATTGAATTACTTTCGGTTCTTTGTTGGTTATGTTTTTGCCTAAAATGCTTTCATTTAAAGATTCAAAGTAATTATCAGGAACTTTAAATCCAGTTTCCTTAATGGGATTTAAGGGACTTTCTATTTTTATCTTACTCAATATTTTATCATCTAAAGATTCAAAATAATCATTAGGTGTTTTAAAACCTGAAGATTCAATTATATGTAATTTTTTATTTTTCATTTCATTTTTAATACTATTTGTTAGACTAAAATTAATTGGAAAGGTTTAATTTCTAATACGTTCCTAAATTATTTACTTGAGGTTTCCATTTAATTTTTCATTCCCGAGAAAACGGAATCTAAACATAATGTCATTTATGTTTGAGTTAAATAAGCTTCAATTTTTTTTACGGCAATGTGATAAGATGCTTTTAAGGCACCCTCGCTGGTTTCAAGAATATCGGACATATCTTTATATTTGAGATCTTGAAAATATTTCATATTAAAAACCAATTGCTGTTTTTCTGGTAAGGTGGCAATGGCTTTTTGTAATTTTAATTGAATGGCATCCCCTTCAAAATATACATCGGAAGTTAAGTTGTTAATTGCTAATTCCTGAATTTCTTCATTACTTACCTGAAGTCGTTTTGCTTTTTTATTTAGGAATGTTATCGATTCGTTGGTGGCAATGCGATACATCCAAGAAAATAATTTACTATCCCCTTTAAAAGTGTCAATATTTTTAAAAATTTTAATAAATGTATTTTGAAGCACATCATCGGCATCATCATGAGACTTTACAATATTACGTATATGCCAATATAACCGTTCTTTATAAAGCTCTAATAAGGCTTTAAACGCTTGATTTTTATGGGTTTCAGATTTTAATTTTTCTAATAGTTGTGCTTCGTTAATCACAAACAATTGTTTAGATTTTAGACTATTAAATATACTAAAAGTTTAAACGGATTTTTTTTAATTTTCATAAAAATCCTATACACTTACAAATCAGGTAATTAGATAAAATAGTATCGATAAAGTGTAATTAAAGAGCGATTAAGTGTTGTTTTTCTTGTAGGATAAGTTTTTATGTTTTAAGTTTGTACCAGAAACCTACTTATGTTGTTAGTCTTCCCCAAGTCTAACAGAAACCAAAAAAAGGATAGAAGCCCCCAAATTTCTATCCTTTTTTATATTTATAAAACTTATTAAGTTGTTTTACTCGAAGCTTTGCATGTCTACTAATTTTTTATAAACACTATTTTTAGCTAAAAGTTCATCGTGTTTTCCTTGCTCAACAATTTCACCTTTGTTTAATACCACAATATTATCGGCATTTTGAATGGTTGAAAGCCTATGAGCAATAACGATAGATGTTCTGTTTTTCATCATGTTTTCTAGTGCGACTTGAACAACGCGTTCACTTTCAGTATCTAATGCTGAGGTTGCTTCGTCTAAAATCATAATTGGTGGACTTTTAAGAACCGCTCTGGCAATACTTAAACGTTGTTTTTGACCACCAGAAAGTTTACCACCGGCATCTCCAATATTGGTGTTAATCCCTTGAGGCAAATCTTTGACAAATTCCCAGGCATTGGCAATTTTTAGTGCCTCAATGATATCAACATCGGTGGCATCTTTTTTACCTAGTTTTAAATTGTTGGCAATACTATCGTTAAATAAAATAGCATCTTGTGTAACAATGCCTAGTTGCTGTCTTAACGAGCTTGTTGTTAAATCATTAATGTTAATTCCATCAATTAAAATATCGCCTTCGTTAACGTGGTAAAACCGTGTTATAAGATTTGCAATGGTAGATTTTCCACTTCCAGATTGACCAACTAATGCAACTGTTTTTCCTTTTGGAATAGTTAATGAAAAGTCTTTTAAAACATATTCATCTTCATATTTAAAAGAAATGTTTTTAAAATCTATTTGACTTTTAAACCCGGTTAAATCGATAGCATTTGGTTTGTCTTTTATGGGGTTTGGAGCGTCTATAATTTCTTGAATACGTTCGGCGGCGGCACCACCTTTTTTTATGTTGTAAATACCACGAGTAATGGCTTTTGCTGGTGTTAGTATATTGTAGGCTAAACCTAAGTAAACTAAAAATGTACTTCCTTCTAGATCCGTGCTTGGATCACCTTTTAAAATCAAATTACCTCCATACCAAAGAATTCCAGATATCATAAAAATCCCAAGAACTTCACTTGTTGGCGACGCTAAATTTTGACGGTTTAATAATTTATTTGAAAAAGTATAAAATCTTTGCGTTGATTCTTGAAACCTACTATAAAAAACACCTTCGGCATTAAATCCTTTTATTATACGTAAGCCTGTTAAAGTTTCTTCTAAAGTAGAAAGGAATACACCTTGTTCTTTTTGTACACGTCCAGATTTACGTTTAAGGCTTTTTCCAATCCTTGAAATTACAAAGCTCATTATTGGTATAAAAATAAAAACAAATAGTGTTAATTGCGGGCTTATATATAGCATTGCAATTATAGTAAATAAGATTGTTAATGGCTCTCTTACTATTAGTTCTAGAACAGGTAGAAATGAGTATTGTAAATCATTAACATCTCCAGTAACTCTAGCTATAAGGTCACCTTTTTTCTGTTCTGAAAAGAAAGATAAAGGTAATTCTACTGTTTTTTTATAAACTTTATCCCTGATGTCTCTTATAACTCCGTTTCGTAAAAACACCAAAAAGTAATTGGCTAAATACCCAGCAATATTTTTAAGAATAAACATGGAAATGATTAAGCCTATTACAAAAATTAGAGCTTTAGCGTTATCTCCTCCAGTAAAGTCATTCATTTTGTAAATCAGATACTCCTCTGCAAAATCATCAATATTATTAAAGCCAGTATATTCAGGAATAGATTTAGGAACCTGTCTTTCTTTATCAAAAATAACATCAAGCATTGGCTTAAGTGCTATAAAAGAAAGGGTGCCAAATAAAGCATAAAACACGTTAGCAATAACGTGTCCTATGGCATATTTTTTATAAGGTTTAGCATACCTTAATATATTGGTAAAATGACCCATTAAATGAGATTCATGTCTTTTAAAATGGTTTCTGCTTTTTTATCTAGTGCAGCCTCAGTTGTTTTAAAATTATTAACGCTATCCAATTTAGAATTCACACTCACATAAAACTTAATTTTTGGTTCTGTACCACTTGGTCTTAATGCTACTTGACTTCCATCTTCAGTATAATAAATTATAACATTTGATTTTGGTATATCCAGCGACGTTATTTTTCCTGTGGCCATATCTTTTGAAGTTGCAGAATCGTAATCTTCAATCTTTACAACCTTAGAGCCATTTACAATTTTAATTGGATTTTCACGAGCATCAGTCATCATTTGTTTAATTTCTTCAGCGCCTTCAATACCTTTTTTGGTTAATGAAACTAATTTTTCTTTATAACAACCATGCTCAACATATAGTTTAATTAACTCGTTATAAAAAGAACTCCCGTTTGATTTTGCTATAGCCGCAATTTCACAAGCTAATAGGGTAGAAGTTACGGCATCTTTATCTCTTACAAAATCACCAACCATAAAACCGAAGCTTTCTTCTCCACCACCAATAAAATCAAGTTCTGGGAAATCTACAATGAGTTTTGCAATCCATTTAAAACCTGTTAATACAATTTTATTATCAACGTTATATGATTTAGCAAGCTCTGTTAGCATTGGTGTTGATACGATTGTAGTAGCAATAAATTCTTTACCTTTTATTTTGCCTTCAGATTTCCATTTTTTCAATAAGAAATCGACCATCATTACCATGGTTTGGTTTCCGTTAAGTAATTGTAAATTTCCATCGGAATTTCTAACAGCAACACCTAATCTATCGCAATCTGGATCTGTTCCAATTACGATGTCTGCGCCTTCTTTTTCGGCAAGTTCTAATGCCATTTTTAAAGCAGCTGGTTCTTCTGGATTTGGCGATTTAACCGTAGGAAAGCCACCATCAGGAACTTCTTGTTCTTTTACAATCGATACATTTTTATATCCCGCACGTTTCAATGTTTCAGGAACAGCAGTAATAGATGTTCCATGAAGTGAGGTAAATACTATTTTTAAATTGTCTTTTGCTTTTTGAGTAGCTCCAACACAGCCATTTTCCACAGATGCATCAATAAAAACATCATCAACATCTTTTCCTATATAATGAATAAGATCATTGTTTGCTTTAAATTTTATTTTTGAATAGTCAATATTATTAATCAAACTAATAACAGCATCATCGTGTGGAGGCACTAACTGACCACCATCTTTCCAATATACTTTATAGCCATTGTATTCTGGCGGGTTATGAGATGCCGTTAAAACAATTCCACAATGGCAGTTTAAGTGCTTTACTGCAAATGATAATTCTGGAGTAGCACGTAAATCTTCAAATAAATATACTTCAATGCCGTTTGCCGAAAACACATCGGCAACTACTTTAGCAAGGGTTTTACTATTATGTCTACAATCAAAAGCAATAACGGCCTTTGGTGTTTCGTTCGGGAATTGTTTATGTAAATAATCACTTAAACCTTGTGTGCTTTTTCCTAGAGTATATTTGTTTATACGATTGGTTCCAACACCCATTACACCGCGCATTCCACCAGTTCCAAATTCTAAGTCTTTATAAAAACTTTCTTGAATATCTTTTGGATTGTTTGCTATACTTTTTTTAATAGTCGTTTGCGTGGCTTGATCAAAAGCAGGCGTTAACCATGCATTTATTCTCTCTAAAATTTTTGGTTCAATGTGTATCATATGGTAAGTTTTATAAAAACAAAAATAAGAAATCTATTACTTGTTAAAGGTTGTAATGTACTTAATTTTAAAAGTAATAATTATAAATTTAATTCATCTTTAATGGAGTACCTTTTTTTGTCTGGTCTATTACGTAAAATAATTTCACCTAAAAAGCCAGCAACAAAAAATTGCGTTCCAATAATCATTGTGGATAGGGCAATATAGAATTGCGGACGTTGCGTAATTAGCCTGCCAGCGCGATTAATAAACATTTTGTCAATACCTAAGTAGGCTGCAAATGTAAAACCAATGGCGAACATTATAAATCCTAAGGTGCCAAATAAATGCATGGGGCGTTTGGCGAAGTTTGATAAAAACCAAATGGTAATTAAATCTAAAAAACCATGTATAAATCTATTCATTCCAAATTTTGTATCACCATATTTCCTGGCCCGATGTTGCACTACTTTTTCGCCAATTTTTGCAAAACCTGCATTTTTTGAAAGTACAGGAATATAACGATGCATTTCACCATTAACATCAATATTTTTTACAACCGCTAATTTGTATGCTTTAATTCCGCAGTTAAAATCATGCAATTTAACACCAGAAGTTTTTCTGGCTGCCCAATTAAATAATTTTGAAGGTAGATTTTTACTAATTAACGAATCAAAACGTTTCTTTTTCCAGCCAGAAATTAAATCGTACCCTTCCTTTAAAACCATGTTATAAAGATCAGGGATTTCATCGGGACTGTCTTGTAAATCAGCATCCATAGTTATCACCACATCGCCTTGAGCTTTTTCAAAACCAGCATGAAGTGCTTGAGATTTTCCGAAATTTCTTAAAAATCGAATCCCTTTTACAGCATTATTTTGCTTTGAGAGTTTTGAAATAATGCCCCAAGAATCGTCCGTACTGCCATCATCTATAAAAATGATTTCATACGAAAAATGATTGGACTGCATAACACTTGCAATCCAATCATGTAATTCGGTTAAAGATTCTTCTTCGTTAAGTAGTGGTATAACTACAGATATATGCATTTAGAATAATTTCAAAATAATATTCAAAAATACTGAATTTATACTTCGTCTGGGTTATTTTTTTTCATAACTGCAGCAACAATTAATCCAACAACACTAAATCCTATTAATTGAAAAGCTAAAGATTGTAAGGCATTGCCAATAGAAAACATATTTCCTTGAGCTTCCATTTTTTCCATAGTTTCATCAATAACTTCAACAGGTACGTTGTAGGCTTGTAGTCTTTCTAATTGCGAATTAATAACTTTTTCTTGTAGTTGCGCTGCAGCTTCAGGATCAATTATGTTAAATATAATGATACTAACAACGGCACTAATAACAAGTCCGACTAATACGGTTATAAAATAAGAAGTAAACGCGTTTTTGAAACTTAAAAAACCATTATTTGCTTTTTTTGAATTCACAACTGAAACGATACCGAACACAATAATTAAGGCAAGTATACATAAGCCAAACCATATTTGAGTATATAAGTCTAAATTAACGGCATATGCAATAACTGTTATTAATGCTAGTGTGGCACCTAAATAAAGCCCATAATTGGTAGCCATTGATTTTAAAGATTTTTCCATAATAGTATAATTAATTTGTTAGTTGTTTGGTTAGTACTCAAAGATAATAAAACGTTACATTTGAAAGAAAAGAATTCCTTAAGACTTTGTTTTTTTTGTTACCGTTTAAAATGTCATTCCCTTGAAATCGGAAATCAAAATAAAAAATAATAAAAAGTATTGTGCATTTATAAAAAATACTTAAATTTGCACTTCCAAAATTGAAAGTAATAAAAAAGCATTTAGCGATGAGAAAAGGTATACATCCAGAAAATTATAGAATTGTAGCATTTAAAGATATGTCAAATGATGATGTGTTTTTAACAAAGTCTGCAGCAGATACTAACGAAACTCTTGAAGTTGATGGTGTTGAGTACCCATTAGTAAAAATGGAGATTTCTAGAACATCTCATCCATTTTACACAGGTAAATCTAAATTAGTAGATACCGCTGGTCGTATTGACAAGTTCAAAAACAAATACGCTAAATTTAAAAAATAAGTTTAGTCAAAATATATTTATAAAAAGCCTTTCTACTGTAGAAAGGCTTTTTTATTTTTACAATAATTATTTTTATTTACATATTGAGTTTTAGAACTTCAAACTTCTAGCTTCAAACTTCTAGCTTTATTATGAATTACATTCTTTTTGATGGTCCTGCACGGAATAATTTGTTGCCATTTACATTTACAAGACCAGTAGCCGATATTCGGGTTGGTATTTTAACCATTCGCGAAAAGTGGGAAACCTTTTTAAAAGCAACCACCACCACAGTTACTGAGGATTATTTATCTGATAAATATCCTATGGTTGAAATGGATGAAAACATAATGATTAATGCTTCCTATCTTCCAAATTTAGAATTGGTAGAAATGATAGCAGACTTAACAGAAAATCAGGCCATTTTTAAAGGTGAAGATGTCATTGCCTTTTTTACTAAAGAAGCGCAAGACGATATCAATTTTGATAATTACGAGGCTATTGAATTCGCAGACGACATTATAAAAATTGAAAATACTTGGGATATTTTCTCAAAAAATGGAGAAGCCATTCAAGACGATTTTGATTTAATTACAAAAGACGAAATATCGCAACCCATCCCAATAAGTAACAATATAATTGCTCCAGAAAATATATTTTTAGAACCAGGAGCAAAATTGGAATTCACAACACTTAACGCTAGTAGTGGTCCTATTTATATTGGCAAAAATGCCGAAATTATGGAAGGTTCAATCATTCGTGGTCCATTGGCACTTTGCGAAGGCGCTGGTATTAAAATGGGCGCGAAAATTTACGGACCAACCACCGTTGGGCCACATAGCAAAGTGGGTGGCGAGGTTAATAACTCGGTTATTTTTGGCTATTCCAACAAGGGTCATGATGGCTTTTTGGGTAATTCTGTGTTGGGCGAGTGGTGTAATTTAGGAGCCGATACTAACAATTCAAACCTAAAAAATAACTATGCCGAAGTCCGCTTATGGGATTACCAAACCGAAGGATTTGCAAAAACCGGCCTGCAATTTTGTGGCCTCATGATGGGCGATCACAGTAAATGTGGTATAAACACCATGTTTAATACAGGCACCGTTATTGGGGTTAGCGCTAACATATTTGGCAGCGGTTTTCCGCGCAATTTTGTGCCAAGTTTTAGTTGGGGTGGTAACGGTGGCTTTACAACTTATTTAACTAAAAAAGCGTTTGAGGTTGCTCAAGTAGTTATGGAAAGACGAAAAATTGAGTTTACAGACCAAGACAAAGCTATTCTAGAACATGTTTTTGAAGAAACGAAAAAATTTCGAAGAGATTAAAATTTGGGCGTTACCACAAGGGTCGGGCTTTCCGCTATACCTGCCTGCCGGCAGGCAGGTCTTTTTTGCTTTTAATGGCAAAAAAGGATGCCGCTGCAATCCCTAACGCAGGCAACAGCAAGCTTTAGGTTTCTATCAAAAAATAAGGCTATTAATAAACGTCCATAAACCCTAAATAAAAAACAAAACCCCATGTTAGGAATTTTATTAATCTACTTTATTGGAAAACGATTTTACGATTTATCAGAAGAATACAACCAAAATAAGTGGCTTTATGCTATTTTAAGTGTCGTTATTTATTATGTGGCAGGCTTTGTTGTAGGTATTATAATAGCATTATTAGATCTTTATATATTTAATTGGGGAATTGATTGGGATAATAATTTTGGGATAAATTTATTAGGCTTACCAGCAGGTTTACTAATACTTTGGGGGTTTTATATCTTTTTGGAAAATAAATGGAAAAAATCTGTTTTGGTAATTAAAGACGAAATTAACGATATTGGAAAAAATACCGACGAGTTTTAATCTTTCCTCACATATCTTAAATCCAATAAATTAATAGGATTTGTACCCAAACCTTTGACGTTTTTTTGGGTAAACCTTACCACTTCATCATAAAATAAAGGCACCATTATAGCGTTTGCCATAGCCAAAGAATCTATGGTTGTATATAGGTGTTTACGATTTTCAATGTCTGTAATATTAAAAGATTTGTTATATAAACTATCAACAATTTTATTTTTAAAATGAAAATAGTTCGAGCCATCAGGAGCAAAGTTTTTACTGTAAAAAATAGATAAATAGTTTTCAGCATCTAAATAATCAGCCACCCACGAACTTCTAAACATATCAACTTTCCCGTTAGATCTGGCAGACCTTAAAGTCGCTTCAGGCATCACATCCACGTTAATTTTTAGTCCTGTTTTTTCCAATTCACGTTGAATAAATTCGCAAAAACTTAAATAATTACTCGATGTAACTAAAGTGATTTCTGGGTTGGTAATTCCGCTTTCCTTTTTAAATTGTTCAACCAATTGTTTGGCTTTTTCTGGTTGGTATGAAAAACCAATAGTTTCATCATGTCCTGGAAGTCCAATAGGAATAAACCCACCATTTGCAGGATTCCCAATGCCGTTTCGCAAATAAATCATCATTTTTTTTCTGTCAAAACCATAGTTTACGGCTTGCCGAATCAACAACGATTGAATTTCAGGCGTTTCAGAATCTAAATAAAAACCTAAATATTCAGTATTTAAAAATGGCCCTCGAATCATATCTACAGTTTCAGCATATTTAGCTCTAAGTTTACCATCAGCAGTTAATAATTCATCTTTATAAGACGCATCAAGACTTTGTAAATAATCTATATTTCCTTGGGCAAATTGCAAAAATTCACTTTGTTTATCTGGTAAAAATGTGAGTGCAACGGCTTTTAGATAAGGCAATTGTTTTCCGGTTTTATCCTTTTCAAAATAGTGGTTATTTCTCCTAAAAACGAGTTTGATATTTTCTTCCCAACGTTTAAATTTAAATGGCCCTGTGCCTATGGGGTTGGCTCTAAAATCGGTGCCGTAAAAATCAGCCACTTCTTTTGGAATTACCGAACAATATTTCATACTTAACAACCCAATAAATGCTGGAAAAGGCTGCGTTAAAGTAATTTCAAAAACGGAATCATTAACGGCTCTAAAATCATCAACTTTGTTTAAAACCCAGCTTCCTGGAGCCGCAATTTTTTCATCTCTCAAACGGTTTAGGCTATAAGTGAAATCATCAGCAACAACCGTTCTTGTTGAATCTTTCCCAAAGAGTTCATGCTTGTGGAAATAAACATCGTTTCGTAAAATGAAAGTATATGTTTTTCCATCCTCCGAAACCGTCCAGTTTTTTGCAATAGATGGTAAAATATTCAATTCACTATCCAATTGCACCAACCCATTATATAACTGATTACAAACCGAATTGTCTTGTAGTGTTCTTGAAAAGGCAGGATCTAAAGTGTTAATGTTGGCGTATTCGTTATAACGAAAAACAAGATTTTCAT
>NZ_JBATHX010000103.1:0-5400 GCF_049667265.1 Algibacter sp.
GGGCTATCGATAAAAATAGGAATATTAGGTATTTTGTTTTTTTTATAAAGTTGCCAGAGTAAATACATAAGTGTTTGCAAACGCTCAACAGCAAAACTTGGGATAATTAAATTTCCTTTTTTATGAATGGTATCATTAATAATGGTGGATAAAACTTCATCAACATTTTCAATTGCGTGCAGTTTATTTCCATACGTACTTTCAACAAATAAAAAATCGGCCCATTCTGGTTTTTTCGGATCGTCTAGCAAGTAATCATTTGGCCTACCAATATCTCCAGAAAACACAAATCGTTTCCCATTAATATCCAATTCAATGAATGTGGCTCCAATAATATGGCCATTATATTGAAAACGATAGGAAATATTTTCAGATAACTTTATCCATGTATTTTCAACTTCAACTTGAAACCGAGCTATGGTTTTTTCCGCGTCAAGCTTATCGTAAAATGGCAAAGCTGGGTTATGTTTCGTGTAATTTTCCTGATTTGCTTTTTTTGCATCTTCTTCATGAATTTTGGCACTATCAATTAAAATAATTTCGGCGATAGCCAAAGTTGGTGCTGTGCCTATAATTTTGCCAGAATACCCCTGTTTTAATAATCTGGGTAAATAGCCAACATGATCCAAATGTCCGTGTGTAAGCAAAACCACATCAATAGCTTTAACATCAACAGGTAAATTTTTCCAATTGAGTTCCCTTAATTCTTTTAAACCTTGAAACATTCCGCAGTCTATCAATATATTTCTTTCTGAAGTTTCAATCAGAAATTTTGAACCGGTAACGACACCAGCTGCACCTAAAAAATTGACTTTTACAACATTTTCCATGTTTACTGTTTTTAGTTTAAAATGATAAAAAAGCATTCATAAAGTCGCTTCAATCCAATAATGCAACCTTAAAATCAATCCATTTTATTACACAACATTTTTATTTCGTTCAATATTCTTTCCTTTCTAGTTTCAGAAACTCCAAGATGATCCAAATAAAAAGCATCGCCAATAAGCTGCCTGCATAAAACCACATCTCTGCTTAATAAAAATTGTTTTTCTCGTTTTGTTAAAAGTGTAGAAACCGTTATTGGATACAACCCTAAGCGATCTATACGGTCTTTTAATGCGTCATTTTTAGGGTAGTCCCAACTTAATAAATAAAGATTAGCACAATTACCAAACAGCAATGCATCTTCTGTAAAACGTGTATTAGTTACCACCCATCCTTTTGTGAGTTTAGTCCCATTTTTAGGATTTGCATTCCAAAATGTTTTTACATCATTATAACGCGAGTTTATATAAAGCGGAATTTTCACATTACAATTTAGCCCTTCTTCGTTATGAAATTTACATTCTATGATGGTTGTTTCATTATTTTTATGTGCTATTACATCAATTTCGTGAGTCACACATTGTCCTTGTAAAATTTTATCAATTTCGGTTTTATAACCAGAATATTCCAAAATGGCACTAATAAAACGCTCAAAAGGAAAACCAGTTGGACCTAACTCGTAAATAGCTTTTTTAAGTTTGTATTTTGAGGCTAAATAACTTTTCTTCTTTTTGAGTAATGCAAATGCTCTATTATAAATTTCCTTGGTTGAAATGCCCTGATATAACTCATCCCTAACCTTATCTATAATTTGACTAACCGTTTGCTGGTCTGCACCTGTGCTGTTTAAAGAGGCTCTTAATTTATCTAAAGAAAATTTTACTTTTTTTCCTGACGATTTAATAATATCAATTGAGTTTGTTTCCATTTTTATGTATTTATAAAAACTGCCAAAGCCAAAAAATGACTTTGGCAGCAACTAACCAACCTACTTAAAACCGACTAAGATGCCGATTTATAAAATTTTTTAACCCAAGCTTTTACTTGCCTTTTGGTCATGCTATCCGCTTTTACCACATCCTTAACTTTAGCGCCTAATTCTTTATGTTTTTCTAATAATTCTTTATTAAACTTAATACAAGTTTCAGCCGGACCAAAAAGTACTATAGCATTAGTTTCTGTTATTTCTGAAATGACTTGATTAAAGTACTTTTTAATCTGGTTCTTTTTACGTTCCAAATATTTACTTTCGTGCACAACCTCCAGCGGACCACCCTTTTTTGAAGTTCCTGAACCACCTTGTATATAAAAAGGCTCCATACGAGATAATATGGTGTTTACAGTAATATTTCCGTTATATAGGTTAACAATTATCGCTTTTTCCTTATCCAACCAAATACCGGTTTTCTTTACGTCATCGAATTTTAAATTAGACATTGTGATTTGTTTTAAATATTTTTTTTAGTTTCTTAAATCATGCATAACTAATATGGGCACTTTGGAATCAAAGCCAATTTCTTTAACCAATGGCTTACTTAAAATACTTCCAAAAAAGGCATGTTTTTTATTTATAAATGCTACCATATCACTTTCTCTACTATCAATAAAGCAACTTATAGCTACTGGTACTTCTATAGGTCCAAGGGTATGAAAAGAAAAGTCTATCTTTTCAAAATATTCCTCTAAAAGTTTTTTATTATTAAGTTGTTTTTCATCTAGTTCGTCTTCCTCAGCAACATGAAGCACTCTTATTGAAGCTTCACATTTTTCAGCAAGCTCTATTAAATGGTTTAATTCGCGTCTTTTAAAATGCGTTCTGTAACTTGTAGGGAATACAATTTCTTTTGGTAAATTATGTCTTGCCTGTTCTGGAACTACAATTACAGGGCAATTTCTCACCTTTTCCATCACATTTATAGCGGTGCTTCCATAAACTGTTTTATTGAAATTGGATTCACCTTTTGTGCCCATTACAATCATTTCAATATCCTTTTCCTCTACAATATTTCTAATCGCTTCAACGGCATTATTAAATGTTGAAATAATTTCAAAATGATGTCTTTGGTTTTTTGAATCTTTAAATGCCAGCATATCCAAAACTTTAGCTAAGCCGTTTTCAGATTTTAATTTTGCTGTTTCATATAATTCACTTCCAGGTTCCATATTAACAAGGCTATCAATAATGTTTCCTGTAGCTGTAAACACATTCAGTATATAAAAATCAACCTGATCCTTTTTGTATAATTCTATTGCGTAGTTTATAGCATGCCACGCATTTTTAGAAAAATCTGTTGGTAATAATATTTTGCGTTTCATCTCTCTATATTTTTTTTAATCAATTACTTAAATTTAAGTTAAAGATTTATTGATTACTATGATAACTATCAGCTTATTCAGGGATAACCAAAAACGGTATTTTAGGGTGAAAACCTATTTTTTTTATTACAGGTTCATTTATTATTTTTTCAATAAAACTATGTTTGTAGTTCACCATAGCTAGTATATCAATGCCGAGTTCTTCAATAAAATCATTTATTTCTGCAACTTTTTTGGCGTATTTTGGCATCCAATGAAAACTGTAATCATAATCGCTTAAATAGGTTTGAAGTTCCATTAAATTATAATCCTGAACATCATTTAAGTCATCTTCTTCGTTTATATGAACAATTCTAATTTTTGAATCATACACATCGGCTAATTGCTTTAAGGGTCTTATTTCCTTTAAGCTATAAAAACGATTATAGTCTGTTGGAAAAGCAATTTGTAACGGTTTTATAAAATTGTAATCTTCCGGAACAATTAATACTGGACAATTTCTAATGTGCTGTACAACATGCACCGTATTACTTCCAAAGAAAAATTCTCGTGCACCCGTTGATCCTTTTGTACCCATAACAATTAAATCTATTTTCCATTCTTCAATGGCCTTTTTTATAGCTTTATTTAATTCTTGCGGACTTAAAATTATTTGAAAATCGTGATTGGCATTACCATTATTAACTTCAACCAAATCCTTCATTTCTAATAACTCTTTAAGCGCATTATTTTTTATAGTTTCTGTGACCTTGTTTGAAAGGTTAGATAAAGTTGACACTTTTATGGCTGTTGAATGTAAAAGATAAAAAATACATTCAACATCTTTATACAACTGTAATGCATAACCTATAGCACTCCAGGAATTATCTGAAAAATCTGTGGGTATTAATATGGCTCGTTTCATCGGTTCTAGGTTTTAATTGTAAGAGAACATTTGAAAAATTCAGTTTATTTTTCCGTTGCCGGAATTACTAAAAAAGGAATATTTAAATGAAATCCTATTTGATTAATGGTGGATTTAAAGAACAAATTCTCGAAAAAAGAATGCTTATTATTAATCATAATCAACAAGTTAATGCGCATTTTTAGCTGAAAATTATTTATGGCATCAGCAACATTTTGGTTACTTACGCTATGAAATAAATTTGAAGTGTCTTTAAAATAAGCCTCAAGTTTTTGCTTGTTTTCTTCTTGTAATTCTGTTAAATCATAACCATAAGACACATTTAATACATTCACTCTAGTTGTATAAAGTGATACCAAATCAATAATAGGTTTTATATGATGGTCTTGATAATCAATATCATAATCTGTTGGAAATAACACTTCGTGTGGCTTTTCAAAATCAAAATCACTTGGTATAGCAATTATTGGGCATTTTACACTTTTAAAAACATGCACCGTGTTCGAGCCAAATAAAATTTCTTTTGCTCCAGTAGCTCCTTTAGTTCCCATTACCAAATAATCGATAGCTTTCTTATCTACAACCTCTTTAATTTCTGAAATTAGCGTATTAAAACTTGAAATAATTTCAATATTATGATTAGGTTTTTTATAATTATCAAGTATTTTATCTTTAAAATCATTTAATTGTCTTAAAGATTCATTCCGCACGGCATCTACCATACCAAATTGAGCTGGTGCTACCAACACGTATTCCACTTGATAAACTGCGGGCGTATAAGTATTTAATAAATAAAAATTACAAGTTTCATTTTTAAACAACTGCAATGCATAAGCTATAGCATTCCAAGAATTTTCAGAAAAATCGGTGGGAAGAAGTATATTTTTCATGGTCATTATTTTTTAAATTATGTATTAATCACGACTTATATTTTGCAAGGCTAAAAACGGAATATTCAGGTTTAAACTCAACTCATCAATGGTTGATTGGTATAAAATATTTTCGAAAAACGAATGTTTTGTATTAACCATCACCAGTATATCTGTATTATTTTCTTTAATGTGCTTGTAAATAGCATTTACAATATGTTTGCTATTATCAACCTTAAAGTTTATACTGTTTTTACACAATTCATCTTGAATAAATTTTTTATTATCGGTTTGTCTTACGGATAGTTTACTGCTTTTTGAAATGTATAACATATCGATTATAGCTCTATAAGGAAAGACCATTTCGCAAACCAATTTAAGCTCACGTCTTTTATAAGGAATCATGTAATTTGTTGGAAACAGGATGTGTTTTGGCTGTTTATATTTGTAGTTTACGGGAATAGCCATTACAGGACATTGCACATA
>NZ_JBATHX010000104.1:0-7175 GCF_049667265.1 Algibacter sp.
GAAATATTAATTAATAAAAATATTAAAATCGATAAATATGATTAATAATGATGTATTAGCAATTATTTTAGGCGGCGGCCAGGGTTCAAGGTTATACCCGCTCACGGAATCACGATCAAAGCCTGCAGTGCCGATTGCCGGTAAATATAGATTGGTTGATATCCCAATTTCTAACTGTATTAATTCAGATATCAAGAGGATGTATGTGTTAACACAATTTAATTCCGCATCATTAAATAAACATATTAAAAATACATATCACTTTAGTTTCTTTAGTATGGCATTTGTTGATGTATTAGCTGCAGAACAGACTATGTCGAGTCAGAAATGGTTCCAAGGCACAGCTGATGCGGTAAGGCAAAGTATGCATCATTTTTTGAATTATGAATTTGAGTACGCGCTCATTTTATCTGGAGATCAATTATATCAAATGGACTATACTTTAATGATTGAAGAGCATATCAAAAGAAAAGCAAAAATATCTATTGCAACCATTCCCGTTCATGCAGGTGATGCTACTTCATTTGGAATTTTGAAAGCCGATGAAAAAAATGTAATCACATCTTTTATTGAAAAACCAGCGTCAGAATTACTGCCCGAATGGGAATCTGAGGTTAGTAATGAAATGAAAAATGAGGGTAGACATTATTTGGCTTCTATGGGTATTTATATTTTTAACGGGGATCTTTTAATTGAGTTAATGAAAAACCCGGATACCATGGATTTTGGAAAAGAAATAATTCCACAATCTATTGATAAATATAAAACTTTAAGCTACCAATATGAAGGTTATTGGACTGATATTGGAAATATAGATTCATTTTTTGAGGCTAATTTAGGTTTAACTGATAATATTCCAGAATTTGATTTATATGACAGAACAAAACGTATTTACACACACGCACCAATGCTTCCAACTACTAAAGTTGCTGGTACCGTATTAGACAGAGCTGTTATTGCGGAAGGTTGTATAATTAGTGCTACAAAAATTGAAAGATCCGTAATTGGAATTCGTTCTAGAATAGGCAAAGAATCTACAGTCATTAACACTTATATGATGGGTAGCGATTATTATGAAACCTTGGCTGAAATTGAAAGTAACAAAATATCCGTGCTAATGGGTATTGGTGAACGTTGTTATTTAAAAAACACCATTCTCGATAAAAATTGTAGAATTGGAGACGATGTGAGAATTGATGGCGGTAAACATTTGGAAGATAAAGAAACAGATACGTACTTTATAAAAGATGGTATTGTGGTAATAAAAAATGGCGCTACAATTCCTTCAGGATATACTATTGAATAATTAAATTTTTATAAACTCTCTGATAACTTTAAAACGAATGCAAAACCAAAAAAGAGTTGTAATTGATTACGTTTCACCAAGTGTTAATTGTGGTGAATTTTATATAAAACGCGTTGTAAATGAAATAGTAAATGTAGACGCTCACGTTTTAGGTGATGGTCATGATATAATTGCTGCCTCTGTTTTATACAAACACGAAAAAGATAAAAAATGGAGTGAATCTAGAATGCGCTTAGTTATAAATAACGAATGGCAAACATCATTCGTGGTTAAAAAACAAGGGTTTTATTCTTATAAAGTTGAAGCTTGGGTTGATTATGCATTAAACTGGCAACATGGAATTGAGCGGAAAATAGACGATAATCAACACGTAAAATCAGAACTTTTAGAAGGTATTGAATACTTAAAAAATATTAAAGCGATTTCTAAAGGAAGCGATACAGATTATCTTGATAATTTGATTAATATTTTTAGCGACGATGCGCATTACAATGAGGCTATAAAAGAAGCTACTAGTAAAAAATTATATACCATTTTTTATAATCACCCCGAAAGGATTTTATCAAATGAGTCAAAAGAATATCAGGTTTATGTAGATAGAAAAAAAGCACGATTCAGTACTTGGTATGAGTTTTTTCCGCGTTCAGCATCCGAACAAAAAGGTGTTCACGGCACGTTTAATGATTGCGTACGCTTATTGCCTAGAGTTTCAAAAATGGGTTTTGATACCCTTTACCTTCCGCCAATTCATCCTATTGGAGAAGTAAATAGAAAAGGCAAAAATAATACTACCGAGGCCAAAGAAGGTGATGTAGGTTCAACTTGGGGAATAGGTTCTAAACATGGAGGACATAAAGATATTCATCCAGAGTTAGGAACACTTGAAGATTTTAAAAATCTTATCCAAAAAGCAAAAGAGCAAAATATTGAAATTGCCATGGATTATGCATTGCAAGCAGCTCCCGATCACCCTTGGGTAAAAGAGCATCCAAAATGGTTTAAGTGGCGTCCCGATGGAACCGTACAATATGCCGAAAATCCGCCAAAAAAGTATCAAGATATCTTGCCCATTTATTGGGAAAGTGACGATTATAAAAACCTTTGGAAAGAATGTCTAGATATTTTAATGTATTGGATAGATTGTGGGATTAATGTGTTTAGAGTTGATAACCCTCATACGAAACCATTCTTTTTTTGGAATTGGATTATTACACATGTAAAAGCAAAACATCCCGATGTTATCTTTTTAGCCGAGGCTTTTACTGCGCCAAAAGTTATGCAACAGCTGGCAAAACAAGGTTACACACAATCGTACACCTATTTTACATGGCGAAATAACAAACACGAACTGATCGAATATATTGAAGAGTTGACCAAAAGTGAACTATCAGAATATATGCAACCCAACTTTTGGCCAAATACCCCTGATATTAACCCGTATCATTTACAAGGCGCTAATGAAGCTAAACACATCCAACGCTATGTATTGGCGGCCACTTTAAGTTCTAGTATTGGGCTTTACGGACCTGTGTATGAATACATGTTGAGTGACGCCTTAATTGGGCGTGAAGAGTATTTAAATTCAGAAAAGTTTCAATTTACTTATTATGATTGGACCATCGAGAATAAATTAATTGCTGTTATCTCAAAAGTAAATCATATTCGTCATCAAAATGAAGCCCTTCAACAAACAAATAATATTAAATTTTGTCATATAGAAAATGATAATTTAATGGCTTTTTACAAATGGAACGACTCCAAAACTAACGAGCTTTTAATTATTATTAGCTTAGATGCTTTTAATGTCCAACAAGGTGTCGTTCAACTGCCTCTGCAAGCATTAGGTGTAACGGCCGGTCAAAAAATAGAAGTTAAAGATTTAGTTACTAGTAGTAGTTATAACTGGTATCAGGAATGGAATTTTGTAGAGCTTCACCCAACTTTGCCTTTTCATATTTTTAAGATTAATAAATAAATGATTGAGAACAAGGAAGAAAAAACCTCTGTAATACAGCACTTTAATTTTGATAATTCTTGGGAAGAGTTATTAGAAAATAAAGAGTTTGTTAAGGTTTTTCTTTCTGATATTTTAGGAGATTACATTATTAAACAGCGCTGGTATGGCGGTAAAGCCAGTGTTTTAAAATACATTGAACTTGCGGAATACTTTAGAATTCAGCAAGGTGGTGAGGTTTACTTTGGTTTAATATTGGAGGTGAACTTTGTTGAAGCTTTTTATCAACACTATTTTTTACCCATTGCCTTTGTTACAGATGAAAATTTTGCAAAACAGGATAGAATTCTTCCTGTGAGTATTCAAGGAAATGAAGGTTTTATTATTGACGCTATAAATTTAGATTCATTCAGAAAATTAGTATTCGAACGTATTATAAATGCCGTTCCAAAAGACACCACAAAAGTACAATATCATAAAAGTCTGTTGTTTAAAAATATTGCATATGAATCTTCAAGATTTATGGGGCTAGAGCAAAGCAACACCTCGCTCGTTTATAATGAAAAGTATGTTTTAAAATTTTTTAGACGCATTTATGCGGATAAAAATCCAGATTACGAAATGAGTCGGTTTTTGTCAGATAAAAAAGATTTTAAAAACACACCGTCGTACCTTGGAAGCCTCAATATTGTCGATTCTGATGATGTTAATATTACAATTGGGTTAATGCAAGAAATGGTACCAAATGAAGGTGATGCTTGGGATTACATGTTGAAAGAATTACATAAGGTATTTTCGAATATTGAATACAAAAACATTAAGATTCATTCGCTTCCAAATACAGAATTATATCAGCGATTAACTATTCAAGGCATTCCGCCACAAATAATTGATTGGGCAGGGTTAAATCTCTTTACAAAAATTAAAACACTCGCCAAACGTACAGCAGAAATGCATATTGCCTTAGGTTCAGAATTTGAGGAAACTGCATTTACACCTGCGCATTATAATGATGATTATACGGTGTGGTTAAAAAATAAAGTGCTTTATCAATTTCAGAACAGATTAAATCTTATAGAAAACAATCTTCATAAGTTAGATGGATTAGCCTCAGGGCTAGCAAAGGAATTTTTAGAAAAGAAAAATTTTATACGAAAGCAATTTGTTACTTTTGATTGGACAAAATTAAAAGGTGAGCGTATCAGAGTTCATGGCGATTATCACTTAGGGCAAGTACTTGTAAAAGATGACGATTTCTATATTTTAGACTTTGAAGGTGAGCCCGAAAGTACTATAAGAGATTGGAAAGTAAAACAACCGCCTTTAAAAGATGTAGCCGGTATGTTTAGATCATTTCATTATGCTATTTATGCTACTATTTTTAATAATTTTGAAGCGCATTATAAAGTATCGCAAAATGAATTATTTGATGCTGGTGAAATACTATATCGCTATATTACCGGATTGTTTTTAGGAACTTATGTAACTGAAACTCAAAACGCAAATTTAAATTTAGGTTACAACCAAGAGCGTGTTTTTATTTTAAAATATTGCTTGCTAGAAAAAGCAGTTTACGAGTTGGGTTACGAGCTCAATTCGCGTCCACAATGGGCAGTCATTCCGTTAAAGGGAATATCTAATATAATAAATCATTAAAACCTATGGCACAAGTAAAAGTTCACAGTTTATTTACAGATTTCGATATAAACCTTTTTAAATCAGGAAAACATTACAGGCTTTACGAAAAAATGGGGTCGCACCTTACAACTGTTGATGGCATTGATGGTGTTTATTTTGAGGTTTGGGCGCCAACGGCAAAACAAGTTTCTGTGGTTGGTGATTTTAATTATTGGATGGAAGGCGAACACCAACTAAATGTGCGTTGGGATTCTAGTGGAATTTGGGAAGGTTTTATTCCGCTTATTGGAAAAGGGACAACTTACAAATACAAAATTCAGAGTAATAATAATGATATAAAAACGGAAAAAGCAGATCCATACGCAAGGCGATGTGAGCACAACCCTAATACGGCTTCTATTGTTTGGGAAGACGATTATAAGTGGAAGGACAAAAACTGGATGAAAAAGCGAAAAAAACACAATGCTTTGGATGCGCCTTATTCTGTTTACGAAGTTCACTTAGGTTCCTGGAAAAAAAATATAGAAGAAGATCGGTTTATGTCTTACTTTGAATTGGCTGATGATTTGGTGACTTATGTAAAAGAAATGAATTTTACTCACGTAGAACTCATGCCAATAATGGAATTTCCATACGACCCTTCATGGGGCTATCAAGTAACTGGTTATTTTGCACCAACTTCACGTTTTGGATACCCTGAAGAATTTAAATATTTAGTTGATAAATTACACCAAAACGATATTGGTATTATTTTGGATTGGGTGCCATCTCATTTCCCAGAAGACGCGCATGGTTTAGGGTTCTTTGATGGTTCAAGTTTATATGAACATCCTGATAAACGCAAAGGATATCATCAAGATTGGAAAAGTTTAATTTTTAATTATGAACGAAACGAAGTGCGTTCATTTTTAATAAGTAATGCCGTTTTCTGGATGGATCAATACCACGCTGATGGATTGCGTGTTGATGCCGTTGCTTCTATGCTATTTTTAGATTATTCGCGTGAAGATGGTGAATGGGAGCCAAACATGTATGGCGGCAGGGAAAACCTTGCAGTAATTAGTTTCTTAAAAGAGTTAAACGAAGAAATTTATTCTTCATTTCCCGATGTGCAAACCATAGCTGAAGAATCTACAGCATTTCCAATGGTATCAAAACCGACTTTTGTTGGTGGTTTAGGCTTCGGCATGAAATGGATGATGGGCTGGATGCACGATACTTTAGAGTATTTTGCTAAAGATCCGGTTTATAGAAAATTTCACCAAAATGATATTACGTTTAGTTTAGCATACGCGTTTACCGAAAACTTTATGTTGCCATTATCGCACGATGAAGTTGTTTACGGAAAAAATTCTATTATAGGCAGAATGCCTGGTGATGAGTGGCAGCGATTTGCAAATCTTCGATTATTATATGGTTATATGTTCACGCATCCAGGTACAAAACTACTATTTATGGGTAGCGAATTTGGACAATATAATGAATGGAATTTTGAAGAAAGTTTAGACTGGAATTTATTAGAGTTTAAACCGCATAAAGACATGCTGAATTATTATAAAGAATTAAACAAATTTTATAAATCAACCCCGGCATTATTCGAAAAAGGGTTTTCTGGTGAAGGTTTTGAATGGATTAGTTACGACGACCATGAAAACTGTGTTATATCTTACATCAGAAAAGGATATAAGCCTGAGAATAATGTTGTGGTACTATGTAATTTAACGCCAACGGTTAGAGAAGGATACCGCATTGGTGTTCCTGTTAAAGGAAAACTTAAAGAGATATTTAATAGTGATGCTGTAGAGTTTGGTGGTAGTGGTATTTCTAACAAAAAACAAATCACAATTAAAAAAACAGCCTGGAATGGAAAAGATTATTCTGCAGAAGTAACACTGGCCCCATTAGCGGTAACCATTTTTGAGTTTAAAGCTTAAAATAATATTTATACGCTATTTATTTTATTCAAAAACAGCTTAAAACTTGGGATTGTCTGGAGATTAAGTGATTAGTAAATAAATAGTCCATAAAATAAATTATAGACAAAAAGACCCTCATTTTTTTAATAAAAAGAAACTACGGGGGTCTTTTTAATTTGTTATTTTCGCTGCTTTATATTTATCCCAATCAAATGATATTAAACACCGAACTAGAATATAAAGGGAACCTATTCCCTTCTAAGATAATTGATTATAAAAAAAATGTAGATGTATTACATTTTTCAACTTCAAATAATGTAATTCTAAAACTTACTGTTCTGCGCGATAGCGTGCTTCGTTT
>NZ_JBATHX010000105.1:0-14658 GCF_049667265.1 Algibacter sp.
CTATAAAAGTCCGTCAATAGCTTCTGTATAAGCATTTTTAGGTGCTACACCAACTTGACGACCAACTACCTCACCGTTTTGAAAAACCAAAACTGTTGGTATGTTACGCACACCATATTTAGCAGCAAATTCCTGGTTAGCATCAACATCAACCTTACCTACAACCGCTTTACCTTCATACTCCTCGCTAATTTGCTCAATGATTGGTCCAACCATTCTACAAGGTCCACACCAAGCAGCCCAAAAATCAACCAAAACTGGTTTATCACTCTTTAATACCGTTTCTTCAAACGTTGCATCTGTTATTTCTAATGCCATAATATTTATATTTAATATGTTCTTAATTCGTTTTAACAACACAAATTTAGTCAAAAAAAACTCGAAAACTTACAAAGCAACAATTTGTTTTGCCTATGATGTTATTAGCTAGCTTTATCTTAATTTTTTGGGCGCAACCACAAGGGTCGGGCTATCCGTTACAAGTCCTCGCACCTCCTTTTGTCGGGCTGTGGGCTTTCCACTACTATCCCTTGCGCGGGTGCAGAGCATTAATTCAACTTAAACTTAACATCCTGTGCTTCCAACTCATTTAAAAGTTCTTGACAAACCTTGACTTTTTGCCGTCTGCTAGACATGTTCAATTTTATCTTTTCCTTCATATCATAAACTAAAAAATTCAAAGCTTGATTTCCAGGATGCATGTGTAATAAGTCCTTTAGATCTGTTATTTTTTTCTCATCCAAATCTTTAATATCAACTTGAATGGATAATTTCTTAGCATAATTTTCCATCACATCATGCAATAATTGAAAACTATTAAATTGCAATCGCGGATCACTTTTCTTACCAGTATCTTTATTTACCCAACCTTCTCGAATAAACGCTTTTACAAACACAAAACTATTTTGAAGTAAAAAATGCCTAAACTTTAAATATTCTTCGCCAAAAATCCTGAACTCAAAACTATCCGTATAATCTTCAATTGTAAACATAGCCCAACCTTTACCTTGTTTACTTACACGATGTTGCACATCGGTAACTACACCACCAAACACCAATTCACGATTCACATAAGGCTCTAAAGTATTAAACATGCCAACGGTACCGTTACAAAAGGTTTTCATTTCGGTTTTAAAATCATCCAAAGGATGCCCAGAAATATAAACCCCAACAACCTCACGCTCTTTGCTAAGTTTCTCCATGGTTCCCCATTCTTCACATGGTGGCACTTCGGGTTCTGCAATTTGCACATCGCTCGCTTCACCAAACAAACTTACCTGTGCCGAATTTTCATTTTCTTGATGCTTTGCAGCGTATTTTATTGCTTTTTCTAAAAAAGTAATACCGTCGCCATCATCATGAAAAAATTGCGCACGATGCGTATCGCCCAAACCATCAAAACCACCAGCTAAAGCTAAATTTTCGAAGGCTTTTTTATTGGCTGCTCGTAAATCAATACGTTTTGCAAAATCGAAAATAGATTTATAATGACCATCTTTTTTTCGGTTTTCAACAATGGTCATAACCGCACCATGACCAACACCTTTTATAGCGCCCATACCAAAACGCACGGCATAATCTTTATTTACTGAAAACTTATAATAACTCTCGTTTACATCTGGCCCAAGCACGTCCAATTTCATACGTTTACATTCTTCCATAAAAAATGTCACCTGCTTAATGTCATTCATGTTATTCGACAGCACAGCCGCCATATATTCCGCAGGATAATGCGCTTTTAAATAGGCCGTTTGATAGGCAATCCAAGCATAACATGTGGAGTGCGATTTATTAAAGGCATAACTCGCAAAGGCTTCCCAATCTTTCCATACTTTTTCTAAAATTTTAGCGTCGTGTCCGTTGGCGCTTGCTTGCTCGATAAATTGCGGTTTCATTTTATCAAGAACCGCAATTTGCTTTTTCCCCATCGCCTTACGGAGTACATCGGCTTCACCTTTGGTAAATCCAGCAAGACTTTGAGATAGTAACATTACCTGCTCTTGGTAAACCGTAATACCGTAAGTTTCCTTTAAGTACTCTTCCATAGCTGGTAAATCGTACTCAATATCCTCATCGCCATGTTTTCTACGCACGAAACTTGGAATGTATTCCATGGGTCCCGGACGATACAAGGCATTCATGGCAATTAAATCTTCAAAAACAGTAGGTTTTAAATCTTTAAGATGTTTCTGCATCCCTGGCGATTCATATTGGAACACACCAACCGTTTCACCTTTCTGGAAAAGCTCATATGTTTTTTCATCATCAAGCGGAAAACTGTCAGGATCAAGCAAAATATTGTGCTTTGCTTTTACGATTTTAACGGTGTCTTTTATTAAAGTCAGCGTTTTTAAACCCAAGAAATCCATTTTAAGGAGTCCTGCATCTTCCACCACCGAGTTATCAAACTGAGTAACATACAAATCTGAATCTTTCGCTAAGGCTACGGGAACAAATTTGGTAATATCATCTGGTGTTATAATAACTCCACAGGCATGAATTCCTGTATTTCTCACCGAACCCTCAAGCGTTCTTGCAAGGTTTACAGTTTCAGCTTGTAAATCGGATCCATCGGCTATATTTAAAAGTTCGTTAACTTTTTCTAAATCTTCAGCTCTAAATTTCTTTCCTAATTCTTTTTCATCTAACCCAAAAATCTTTCCGAGTTTAGACATGGTTGGAATTAACTTGGCAATTCTATCGGCATCAAATAATGGCAAATCTAAAACACGAGCCGTATCTCGGATTGACGATTTTGCCGCCATGGTACCGTAAGTAATAATTTGTGCTACTTGATTGCTTCCGTATTTATCAATCACGTATTGCATGACACGACCACGACCTTCATCATCAAAATCAATATCAATATCGGGCATACTAATACGATCTGGATTTAGGAAACGCTCAAAAAGCAAATCGTACTTTAAAGGATCAATATTGGTAATCCATAAACAATATGCCGCCACAGAACCTGCAGCCGAACCACGTCCTGGACCAACAGACACATCCATTCTTCGTGCTTCGCGAATAAAATCTTCAACAATTAAAAAATACCCCGGATAACCTGTGTTCTCGATAACGCTTAATTCAAAATCGAGTCGTTCTACAACTTCTTCAGAAAGTTCTTCTCCGTAACGTTTTTTTGCTCCAACGTAAACTAAATGTTTCAGATAGGCATTTTCACCACGCTTTCCGCCATCAGCTTCGTCATCTTCATGTTTAAATTCCTCAGGAATATCAAACGCTGGCAATAACACATCGCGCGCTAATTGGTAGGCTTCAATTTTATCGACCACTTCTTGCACATTTGAAATCGCTTCAGGAATATCCTGAAACAATTTTTTCATGGCTTCGGGCGACTTAAAATAATACTCTTGATTTGGCAATCCGTAACGATACCCACGACCTCTTCCAATAGGTGTAGCTTGCTTTTCGCCATCTTTTACGCATAATAAAATATCATGTGCATTGGCATCTTCTTGCTTCCTGTAATAGGTGTTATTTGTTGCAATTAATTTTACATCATGTTTTTCAGCTAGACTAATCAAAGTCGGGTTTACGCGATTTTCATCTTCTTGATTATGGCGCATAAGCTCCATATATAAGTCATCTCCAAAAGCATCTTTCCACCAAAGCAAGGCTTCTTCAGCTTGGTTTTCACCTACATTCAACACTTTGCTTGGCACTTCACCATAAAGATTTCCTGTCAATACAATAATATCTTCTTTGTATTGCAAAATCAATTTTTTGTCAATTCTTGGCAAATAGTAAAACCCATCCACAAAGGCATGCGATGATAGTTTTGCTAAATTATGATACCCATTTTTATTTTTAGCTAACAATACAATTTGGTAACCGTTATCTTTTCTGGATTTATCGGTATGGTCTTCACAAACAAAAAACTCACAACCTATAATAGGTTTTATTGGTTTAGCGTTTGTCGTTTCTCCTTTTTCTTCTGCTTCAGCAATTTTAGTTTCTACGCCTTTATTGTGCCTATTTGCTGCATTCACAAAGTGAAAAGCGCCCATCATATTGGCGTGGTCCGTTAAAGCCACGGCTTGCATATTATATTCGCCAGCTGCAGCCACAATATCAGCAACACCCATGGTAGATTGTAATACCGAAAACTGTGAATGATTATGCAGGTGCACAAATTCAACTTCCGCCAGCTCTGAAGCATTTTGTTTTATCTCTTCAACAGAAACACTCGATTCAGCTTTCTGTAACCGTGCTTGAATTTTTGCACTTTCCTTTTTAAGATTGATGTGTTTTAAGCCAATAAGCTTAATAGTATCGGGATTTTCTTTATTGAAATTCTTAAAATAATCAGGCTGAACATCTAGTTCTTCTTTGGTGAATTCACCTAATCGAATTAACTCAAAAAAACAACGTGTTGTAGCTTCAACATCAGCCGTTGCATTATGCGCTTCCGAAAATGGCACATTAAATAAATGCTCGTGTAATTCAGTTAGTGTTGGGAGTTTGAATTTTCCATATCGTCCGCCTGGAATCTGACATAAATTTGCCGTATGTTCGGTACAAGTATCTAATACCGGAAGTTCTTGCAGAGGGTTTTCAACATCTTCACGAACAAATTCGGCACCCATAATGTTCAAATCGAACTTGACGTTTTGCCCAACAACAAACTTCGTTTTACTTAATGCAATATTGAATTTTTCTAAAACTTCATCTAACGGAATGCCTTGCTCTTGCGCTAATTCGGTTGAAATTCCATGAATTTTTTCAGCATCATAAGGAATATTAAAACCTTCGGGTTGCACCAAATAATCTTCGCTTTCAATACAATTACCCATCTCGTCATGTAATTGCCATGCGATTTGAATACACCTTGGCCAGTTATCAGTATCGGTTATGGGTGCATCCCAGCGTTTTGGTAATCCGGTAGTTTCAGTATCGAAAATTAAGTACATATTTGGAGCTTATCTGTTGATTTGGTGAGTTGCTTATATTTATATGAGCCTATAAAAATACATAGAATTTCTACTTTTTTAAAGTTGAGTTATGAAGAGTTGTAAACAAAAAAGAGAGAACACTTTTTAAAAGTAAATCGCAAAATTTATTTTACATTTATACATTATAAATTACTTTTTATGAAATTTCGATTATTCATTTTAATTCCTATCCTTTTTCTTTTTAATTGCGGCGACCAAAACGGTACCTTGTACGTTGGAACATACACAGATGGCGATAGCGAAGGGATTTACAAATTTGATTTTAATACCGAAACAGGAGAACTTTCAAATAAACAACTAGCCATTGCAACCAACAACCCTTCCTTCTTGGCTTCTTCTCCGAATAAAGAATATGTATATGCCGTTGATGAAGGAGAAACAAGTGCTATATCCGCTTTTAAAATGAAAGATGATGGCACCTTAGAATTAATAAACTCGAGAAGTAGCCATGGTGAAAACCCTTGTCATGTTTCGATTAACAAATCGGGCAACAAAGCTGTTGTTTCAAACTATACTGGTGGCAATTTTTCCATTTATTCAATTAAAAAAAATGGTAGTTTGAATGAAGCTTCTCAAACTATTAATCATAATGAAGCAGATGAAAAACCAGCAAAAGCGCATTCTGCCCAGTTTTATCAAGATGATTTATTTGTTTCAGATTTGGGAAGAAATAGAGTTTATCAATATAAACTGGCGGAAAATAAGTATCACCTTGAATCAGAATCTATAATAAATATTGAAGGCAATCCGGGACCAAGACACTTTTCTATTACTGAAAATGGCAAATTCATATATATAATTAATGAGTATGGAGGCTCGATAACCTCAGTTAAAAAAACAGATCTTGGTTTTGAACAAATTGATTTTGATTCTACAATTGATGAAACATACGAAGGAATAAATAAATGTGCTGACATTCATTTATCGAATGATGAACGCTTTTTATATGGTTCCAACCGTGGAGAAAATACCATTGCAGTTTTTAAAAGAAACACCGTTACTGGAATGATTGAAAAAATTCAGAATATGTCTGTCCATGGAGATTGGCCTAGAAATTTCACAATAGACCCAACGGGTAAATTTATGTTAGTAGCCAATCAAAGAAGTCATAATATTTCTGTTTTTAGAATTCATCTTTTATCAGGAAAATTAAAGTTTCTATACGATATAAAAGCGCCTTCTCCTGTTTGCTTATTGTTTTAATTTTTAATTGATTGATAATCAATTAAAAATTAAACTAATTTTGAAACAAAAAAGTTACTGTAATTCAAAAAATAAAGTATCTTTGCGCCCTTATTAATAACCGAGGTCGAGAACCTCAAATAATTAATTATTATGCCAGTAAAAATTAGATTACAAAGACACGGTAAAAAAGGGAAACCTTTTTATTGGATCGTTGCAGCTGATGCACGTTCAAAAAGAGATGGTAAATACTTAGAGAAATTAGGTGTTTACAATCCAAACACAAATCCAGCAACTGTTGAATTAAACGTTGATGGTGCTGTAACATGGTTACAGAATGGTGCACAACCAACTGATACTGCAAAGACATTATTGTCTTACAAAGGTGCCATGCTAAAAAATCACTTAGCTGGTGGTGTTAGAAAAGGCGCTTTAACTGAAGAGCAAGCAGAAGCAAAATTTACTGCTTGGTTAGAAGAAAAAGAAGCTAAAATTCAAGCAAAAGCTGACGGTTTAACAAAAGATGAAGCTAAAGCGAAAGCCGATGCTTTAGCTGCTGAAAAAGCTGTTAACGAAGCAAGAATTGCTGCTGCAGTTGTTGTTGAAGAAGCCGTTGCTGAAGAAGCTCCTGCTACTGAAACTGAAGCTTCAACTGAAGAAGCTACTGAAACTGTAGAAGATGTTGTTGAGGAAACAACTGAAGCTGTAGCTGAAGAAGCTCCTGAAGCAAAAGAAGAAGAATAAAAATTATTTTTTTATACTTTTAAACTCCGATAGAAATATCGGAGTTTTTTATTTAAACAAACTTCTATTAAGTTTGTTTAAATAATTCTCATGAAAATGGAATCTCATTAAATTCAGAATCATACTTGAAAAGATTCCTGCCCCTGCCTGCCGACAGGCAGGTTTGCGGGAATGACAAAAATAACTTTGCAATGAAAAAAGAAGATTGTTTTTACTTAGGTAAAATTGTAAAAAAATACAGTTTTAAAGGCGAGGTTTTAGCCAAACTAGACACCGATCAGCCAGAAATATATGAAAACTTAGATGCTATTTTTCTAGAACTAAGAAATAACCTTGTGCCTTTTTTTATTGAAACATCTCAACTACATAAATCTGAATTGCTTCGTATAAAATTTGAAGATGTTGATACAGAAGCTGATGCTGATGCTATTATGAAAAGCGGCTTATATCTACCACTAGATTTACTACCAAAACTTGAGGGCAACAAGTTCTATTTTCATGAGGTTATAGGTTTTACTATTACAGATAAAAACTTTGGAGATGTTGGTATTTTAAAAGCTATAAATGATTCAACTGCACAATCACTTTTTGAAATAGATCGTGATGGTATTGAAATATTAATCCCAATGAACGATGAGTTTATTGTAAAGGTAGATAGAGGTAACAAAACCATTATTGTTGAAACTCCTGAAGGATTAATTGATTTATATTTAGAAGAATAGCTGTGTCTGCAAAACCCTTTAAATTCAAAGAATTCACAATAAACCAAGATCAATGCGCCATGAAAATTGGAACGGATGGCGTTTTATTAGGCGCTTGGACTTCCATTGAAAAACAGCCGTTTTCAATATTAGATATTGGAGCCGGTACTGGTGTTTTATCTTTAATGCTTGCACAACGCAGTCATGCCGAACTTATTGATGCTATCGAAATTGATGATAGTGCCTTCGAACAATGTGTCAATAATTTTGAGCAATCATATTGGGGAGACAGATTATTTTGTTACCATGCACCATTAAAAGATTTTGTAGAAGAACTTGAAGGTGAAGAAGATAAATATGATTTAATTATTTGTAATCCGCCGTTTTATTCTGAGGATTATAAAACCGATAATTCACAACGCGATTTAGCCCGTTTTCAAGATGCCATGCCTTTTGAGCATTTATTAGAAAGTGTCTCGAAATTACTATCAGATGAAGGTTCTTTTTCGGTGGTTATTCCTTTTAAAGAAGAATCTATATTTATTAGTTTAGCTTCAAAATATAATTTATTTCCCAATAGAAAATTACACGTTAAAGGCAACCCAACTTCAGAAATAAAACGAAGTTTAATAGACTTCTCTTTCCTTGAAGGTGTTATTAAAAATGACATTTTGGTTATTGAAACGGAAAGACATCAATACACTCCGGATTATATAAACTTGACCAAAGATTTTTATTTAAACATGTAAGGGTTAAATTCCATATTCAAAAAACTATAATCCAAAGCCCAAACTTTGAATCCAGAATAGAATTTAAAAACAACTTTCTTTTTTTCTTTATTTCTACCGGTTATCAGTATTTTAAATTATAAACTATTCTTATTATAACCCTTATTTTATTCAATATTTTCAATAAATTTGTGATATCATTGAATAATATTTAAATTATGAAGCCAGATTTATTTGAAGCGCCCGATTATTACAACTTGGATGAGTTATTAACCGATGAGCATAAATTAGTTAGAAATGCTGCTCGCGAATGGGTAAAACGTGATATCTCTCCTATAATTGAAGAATATGCTCAAAAGGCAGAATTCCCAAAACAAATTATTGGTGGCTTAGCAGAAATTGGTGCTTTTGGACCATATATACCAATGGAATATGGTGGCGCCGGATTAGATCAAATTAGCTATGGCTTAATCATGCAAGAAATAGAACGTGGTGATTCAGGAGTGCGTTCAACAGCATCAGTACAATCATCATTAGTTATGTATCCTATTTGGAAATATGGTAATGAAGCGCAACGTAAAAAATACTTACCTAAATTAGCTAGCGGAGAATGGATTGGTTCTTTTGGATTAACGGAACCAGATCACGGAAGTAATCCAAGTGGTATGACCACTAATTTTAAAGATATGGGAGATCATTATCTTTTAAATGGTGCAAAAATGTGGATTTCTAACGCTCCTTTTTGTCAAATTGCTGTTGTTTGGGCTAAAGATGAAAGCGGACGTATTCACGGGCTAATTGTTGAACGTGGTATGGAAGGATTCTCCACACCCGAAACACATAACAAATGGTCGCTTCGTGCTTCGGCAACTGGTGAACTTATTTTTGATAATGTAAAAGTGCCAAAAGAAAACTTATTACCTAATAAATCTGGATTAGGCGCGCCGCTTGGCTGCTTAGATTCAGCAAGATTCGGAATTGCTTGGGGTGCTATTGGTGCTGCTATGGATTGTTACGACACCGCTTTACGCTATAGCAAGGAACGGATGCAATTTGGAAAACCTATTGGCCAGTTTCAACTGCAACAAAAGAAGCTTGCCGAAATGATAACTGAAATTACCAAAGCACAACTTTTAGCTTGGAGATTAGGCGTTATGCGAGAAAATGGAACTGCAACATCTGCTCAAATATCTATGGCAAAACGTAATAATGTAGATATGGCCATAAAGATTGCACGTGACGCCCGACAAATGCTTGGAGGCATGGGTATTACTGGAGAATATTCTATAATGAGGCATTCCATGAACCTTGAAAGCGTTATTACTTATGAAGGCACACATGATATTCATTTATTAATTACTGGTTTGGATATTACTGGCCTTAATGCCTTTAAATAAAACTTTTTTATTATATATTTATATCTTACAAATCACTACATCGTTTTAGTGAAAATATAACGATAATATGACTTTTGACAGGTTTTTTAATTAATCCTGTGTCTATTTTTGTATCAAACAATCGTTAGGTAAACGAGCAAAACACAAGTTAGGAAAACATGGAAGAATCTAGAAAAGACACCATCCAATTTATCAATTTACAATTAGCAGCAATTGGACAACCCATTTTTAAGGACAAAGTAGGTAGCAAGGAAACATTTTGCGATCCTGAATTTGAAAAAACTACGCGGCCATTAATAATGAGTCTAAGAGAAAAGTCAAGGCTTTTGGCAAATCATCTCTGTCCAGCAGACTCAAGAATCCAAAGTTTTATAGATCAATATTTAAAAGATGTATCGATTGACAAATCTTTTAAAATTCATAATAACACCTTAATATTATCTAAAAAAGGACAAGCAAGAGAGGCTAGTTTGCCACCAGATGGGAGTTCATTTGAAAGTGATTTAGTTAATTCTAAACGATTAAAACAAGGTATTTTAAACAACCCTTTACACGATAAAAGAACAACAAAAGGCACTTTCCATATTGTTGAAGGCTCGTTGCCTGTGCCATTGGATAAATTCGAAGTTCCAAAAGTGGTATTGGCTCACTTTTTACATGCAGCCTTCAAACCGTCTGATGAATTAAATACACTACCGTTCACTTCAAATCAAGAAGAGAAAGCCAAAACCATGGTTTCCATGCTTCTTAGACCTACTGTGTGTCCTGAAGTAAAAGGTGTTTTAACAAAAAAATCATTAGAAGTGCGCTTCTTTGCACCTGGGACATTGGTCAGTAATTTAGATTTTGTTGAAAGCATTTTTGGTAATGCCGGTAATCCTAATTTAGCACATAATGATGCTGCTTTAGATCCTGAACATTGGACAGGTCATACAGGATGTATCATTCTTGCTCCACAATTATTAACCCTTAAAAAGAAAGATGTTGGTTTACCGCATTTTGATAAGGCTACGGATCGTCAGAAAAAAGATGGCATGTGCTGGAAAGATGCGAATGAGCTATATAACGATGGTGGCGCTTTTAAACTTACATGTAGAGACGAAAGTGGTGTTGTAGTTACGTTAATTGCTGACAACTACTATGGCTATTCTAAAAAGGAAATAAAAACTCAAATCAGTTATTCCGCAAACCTTTTTGGTTTAGTTGAAGAAGAACATGCCGGAGGCGCTATAGCTTATGCGAGACGTGTTATGGGCGATACTGTAAATTGTAATGACTACAATGAATATTACGGACTAGATCATACTTTTGAAAGCGTAAAAACCTTATTAGGTGACCGGATTGAAGTAAAACCCGAAAATTACGCGGTGGATAAAAATTATCCTAATATCGTTTATATTCCTGAATCATCTTTTTTCAACACAAATACTAACAGTATAACTTGGAACTACAAAGGCAATGAACAAAAATTAAAGTTATCGCCTTTTAAAACCTACATGCATCCATCAGGAAATAAGCTAAGGTTAGAAAAACATCAATCCATCAATTTATGGCGTATTATAGAAACGTATCCGGAGGGTGTATTTTGCCATAAACCTTGTACTGTTTCTGGCGGTGGAAAGTCGGAAATTTCTAAATCTATGCAAAATGCTATTACCTATAGCAGATTCAACATTCATAACATAGAAGAAGATTTTAAGAAAGCCGATGAAATTATTGAATTTAATTATTCAACCAGATGGAAGGATAAAGATACTAAGAGACCAATCTCAAGATCTTTCTTGAGTGAAAAAAGAACATTAGGATCTGTTGTTAAACTATTAACCCCTTCAGATGAAAACTCAGATGAGTTTAATGCTTGGTTAGAAAAAATTCCTGTGCATGTGCGCTCGTTAGTATTATTTGTAAAACGATTATTCAGACAAGCTCATGGTGCTAACCTTAACTGGAAAGACTTGATGTCTGTTGAAATTATTAACGGTGTTAAAGGCACATCTTTGATATACAATAACACCCCTGTAGTTGGTAGTTATGTTAGAATAGGATTTAATCAAGAAGGCAACTGGATGCTAAATAAGTTACGTTCAGATTTTTCTGCTTGTGAAAAAATTCAAACTGAAGATGATATTACTGCATCAATAACACTTCCTAGAAATAGTTTTAAAGATTTAAATGCAGAATACACGAATCAAAGTGTGAAAGTTTTAACAAACTGTGAAGCGCATTTATTTCAAAGACCAGATGAAGCTATTGTAAGAGGTTACGATAAAGGAGCGGAATTAGATATTATTTCTGATGGAAGATTTTTGACTAACTACGAAAAGTTAACCAAAAAAGATGCTATTGAAATTTACGAAGACACCATTAATTTTGACAAATACACACAACCTGTTCAAGATTTTATAAAAGAAATAATAGATTCAAATGATGACGATGTACAGTTTGTATTGCCTTCTCACCCTAGAATTGTAGATGGCGAGCCAACTAAAAACCCGCGTTATTTAGAACCAAATATTGTTTATAACGAAACAGAAGCCACATATATTTCTGATATGGGTGTGCGTTTGAAAAGAAGAGTCAAAATCGACGACCCTGTAATTCATGTTGTAAATGCCGTATTACCAGGTAGAAGAAATAATCCTGCAGATCGCGCAGCTGGTATTAGACCATTAGCGGTTTACAGCCCGATTCATTATCAAGAAACACCAGAATTGTTCATGGACTTTATTTGTAGTCTTACAGGTAAATCACCATCAACTACTGGTGCAGGTTCAGAAGGTGCTTTAACTAAGGCGCCGTTTAATATGTTGACGCCAACAACCGATTTAAATAATGCGTTGTTATCACATATTTTAACAGAATCAAACGGATTTAGTACAGCAGCAGGCTATGTTGGTGCAGAAAATAAAATAGACCACGATGTTAGTTTATTAATCCCAGAGATTTGGGCAAGAATGGCTCCAGAAGATAGAGATCCTAACAATTTAATTGCAAACGGGTCTTTAGAAAAATTGGAAGATTTTGAGCATAATGGTAAAAAAGTATTAGCTAGCCGTTTAGGATATAGAATTACGAAAACATTCTCTTTACTATGTTTAAACAGACTGTTTGATGAACCTACAGCTGTTTTCAATGAGCGTATGCTAAAACCAGAATTACAAAATTTAGAAGATTATGTAGATGGTATTGCCAACATTGTTGAAGCGCAGCAAAAAGTAGCGCTAAACTATTTTGAAGATGGAAGTATTGATGCCGCTATTCCGCCATTAAAAATTCTATTGAATATTATGGCTTACGGGAATTATGAAGGCAAAGCTATTAGCGATCCTGAATTGCGAAAATATTTTGACAGAAACTATGTTGTAAATGCCGATTGGTACAAAGCAAGATTAGCATTAAAACAACAAAAGGATATTAAATATTATGGCTCTCAAATTGATTATTTGGAGGAATTCATAAACAATCCGCACAATGATATTTTAGTGGACGATTTACAAATTCAATCACGTTTAGATGCTACTAAAGAATTATTCAAACATGTTAAAGAACCAGAATATTTAAACCGTTTAGTTGGTACCATTGGTGTAGATCCATTGTACAAAAAATAGATTTTAAATACATTCTAAGAGGTCGTTTAAAAAGTAATTTTTAGACGACCTCTTTATTTTTTATAAAACCGAAAAATAAAATTTTCCGTATATTTAGGTAAAAAGCTAAATGATTAAGAATCTTTATTTTATACTCGCCATAGTACCATTTTGCTTTGGCTGTAGCGGTGAACCTATAAATTCTCAAGACCAGAATAACACAAAAGTCTTTATTCCTGTAGAAAATGAGGAGGAAGAAAACTATTTACTACCAGATACCCTAAAATTATTAAGTTTAGGAGATAGTTATACCATTGGGCAAAGTGTGTGTGAAACTTGCAGATTCCCAGAGCAATTAAAGAACAGATTAAAAACCCAACTAGCATCTACCTCTAGTTTTGAATTAAAAATAATTGCGCAAACAGGTTGGACTACTACCAATTTAATTAACGCCATTGAAAATGAAAATACCAGCAACGATTATAATTTGGTAACCCTTTTAATAGGCGTTAACAATCAATACCAAGGCAAACCACTCTCCATTTATTATGGCGAGTTTCCGCAACTTGTTAATACGGCCATTAAAAAAGCGAATGGAAATAAAAATCATGTTATTGTTATTTCTATTCCAGATTACGCTTATACACCTTTTGGTAGAAGTCGCACTAGCATTTCACAAGACATAGATATTTACAACAATTTTGCAAGAGATTATTGCGAACAAAACAATATTAGCTATGTTTACATTACTGACATTACAAGACAAGGTATAATAAATCCAGACCTTGTGGCTTCTGATGGTTTACATCCTTCAGAATTGGCGTATTCTAAATTTGTTGACAAACTATTGCCCGTTTCCCTTGACAAACTGAAAAATTAATTCAGAATATAAAAAAAATCGTTTTACATTTACTCTATGTTTTCATCCAAGAAAAGATTAGATAATGCTTACAAAACTGCTAAAGTCATTGAATTTGATGATGCTAGTAAGTTTATTCTTTTTAGCGATTGCCACAGAGGCGATAATAGTTTTGCCGACGATTTTGCCAATAACCGAAACATTTATTTTCATGCCTTAAAGCATTATTATGCTGAAGGATTTCAGTATTGTGAAATTGGCGATGGCGATGAGCTCTGGGAAAACCTATCATTTGAATCGATTTTAGATGCTCATAAAAATGTGTTTATGCTTATGAAATTGTTTCATAAGGACAATCGTTTACACATGATTTGGGGAAACCATGATATGGTTTACAGAAATCCAGATTATGTAAAGAAGCATTTATCAACTTATTTTGACCCCAAGGTTGGTGAAGATGTGGAACTTTTTGGTGATATAAAAT
>NZ_JBATHX010000106.1:0-4452 GCF_049667265.1 Algibacter sp.
CGCTAATAGTTTGTACTCTAACGGCCTTGGCTATTTTAGTTACAGGTGTTTGGGAAACAACTTCTAATAATGGTGTGAGTTTAACGGCATCAGCATTCAGCAAAACCATGCCGGTTTATGGTAAATATTTGCTAATGGTTTGTGTAACCATTTTTAGTGTTTCATCGCTGTTTTCATATGCTTACTATGGTAGTAAATGCTTATCGTTTTTAATTGGAGATGATAAAAAACACTATTATAATTACATTTATATTCTCAGTATCATCCTCGCCGCTACAACACCTTTTAGCGTGATGCTAAATTTAATTGATGGCGTGTTTGCACTCATGGCAATTCCAACAATGATTTCTACATTAATTTTGGCTCCAAAAGTAGTAAAAGAGGCTAAAATTTATTTTAAAAAACTAAAATTCAAGTAATTTTCCATAATTAATCGTGCTAATTTGATATATTTATGCTAAATAAATATATATGGTAATCGATTTATGTCCTAATTGTGGTTCAGACCATTACGTTAAAAGCGGAATTGTTAATAAAAGGCAGCGCTATAAATGTAAAAAATGTAATTATTTTTTCTCAGTTAATAAGATTGGAAAGAAAATAGATGACTATTATGTAAATAAGTCACTTCAGTTGTATTTGGAAGGTCTAACCTATCGTGAAATAGAACGTATTTTAGGGGTGTCCCATGTTAGTATTATGAACTGGGTAAAAAAGTATAATATAAAACGTCCTTATAATTCTAATTATCATCCAACTTATAAAATACTAAATGCTATTGAGTTAGGTGTTTATTTTCAAAATTCAAGCAATATTAAAGGAGCAGGAGTAGTAGTGACGGAGCTTGGAGATAAATTTATGTTAATAAAATGGGAACGTTTTAAGGAGTAAGTATATTAATTTAACAAATGTATATATTGTTTTTTTATTAAACCATTCTTTTTCAGAGTTTAGCGGTGCACACAAAACCAATTAATTACTAACTAAACCATTAAACTATGAAAAAACAATCATTTTTACTTTTTACAGTATTAATGCTGATGATCCCTTTTATGGGAAGTAGTCAGGAAGAAACAAAATCTGAGGATCATTCCTATAAGCCGATGCAGCTTAAACTTAATGAAGATGGTAGTAAATATTTACGAATTATTACCTGGCATCAAATGTGGTTGCAAGCTGGAAGTGAACAGAAAGGATTGAGACATTCAATAAGAAGATCTCGTATTTTGGCTTTTGCTCAAATTTCGCCTAAATTTTTAATACTGACCCACTTTGGTTTAAATAGTCTTGGTGCTGGTAATTTATCAGCAAACCCAAATTCGCAAACGGCAAACAATAGAAGTTTGCTTTTTTTGCATGATGCTTGGGCAGAATTTGCTATAGAACCAGGAAAACTTCATGTAGGTACGGGTTTGCATTATTGGAATGGTATTTCTAGACTTTCTAACCAAAGTACTTTAAATATGATGACGCTAGATAATGCCGGTTCTGGAAATGCCGATGGGAGACTTTTTCCTTGGAATAATATTACCACAAGCGACCAATTTGCACGTCATTTAGGGGTTTATGCTAAAGGTTCTTTAGGTAACTTTAGCTATAGAATTGCGGCCAACAATGCCAGAACGAATATAGGTTCGTTGGGAGCTACACCTTCTTTTCAAGTTGATAACGTTGATGGGGCGGGGCTCTGGAATTTTGCAGGATATTTCAAATACGATCTTCTTGATAAAGAATCAGATAAACTTCCTTATTTGGTGGGAACGTATTTAGGAAAAAAGAAAGTATTTAGTTTAGGTGCTGGATTCTTCCATCATCCTGATGCATTAGCTGTTAACGATTTAGAAACTAGAGAATCTGTAACACATTTTGCTATGGATGCTTTTTATGATGCACCTTTAAATGATGAGTTAGCAATAAACGCTTTAGGCGCTTATTATAATTATAAATATGGTGATACAGATGGTTTTAATTCGGGAGGATTAGTGCCATCGTCTGGAAGTATTCTTTATGGTCAAGTAGGGGTTTTATTCACAAAAGCGAAACTCATGCCTTATCTATCTTATAGTTCTCAAAACTTAGACTTTACTCCCGATAACAGTAATGAATTGGGTATTGGTCTTAATTATTTTATAAATGGCCATTTTGCCAAAATTACTGCAGAATATACAACTGGTTCAAAAGGAGCTATTGGTGCTGAATCAACAAACATTTTCACACTTCAAACTCATATTTTTCTATAATTAACTAATCTAACCTAAAAATAATATGTCAGAAAAACAAAAACACGCAACAGCATATTGGAAGGTAAACCTTAAATATTTAGTGATATTACTAAGTATTTGGTTTATAGTTTCCTACGGCTGTGGAATTTTATTTAGAGAAGCTTTAAATGAAATTAGACTTGGTGGCTTTAAACTAGGATTCTGGTTTGCACAACAAGGTTCAATTTATGTATTCGTAATTCTAATTTTCGTTTACGTAAGATTAATGAACAAATTAGATAAAAAATACGGTTTCGACGAGTAACCCTAACTAAACTTAAAAACAAAAATTATGAGTGTACAAACTTGGACTTGGTTATTAGTAGGGATTACTTTTGCCTTATATTTCGGAATTGCAATTTGGGCTAGAGCCGGCTCAACAAAAGAATTTTATGTCGCTGGTGGAGGAGTTTCCCCATTAGCCAATGGTATGGCAACAGCCGCAGATTGGATGAGTGCCGCCTCCTTTATTAGTATGGCAGGAATTATTTCCTTTTCAGGTTATGATGGTTCTGTTTATTTAATGGGTTGGACTGGTGGTTACGTGCTGTTAGCGTTACTATTAGCGCCTTATTTACGAAAGTTTGGAAAGTTTACCGTTCCAGATTTTATTGGAGACAGATATTACTCTAACACGGCTAGAACTGTAGCCGTAATATGTGCATTAATTGTATCATTTACTTATGTAGCAGGACAAATGCGTGGTGTTGGTATTGTGTTTTCGCAATTCTTACAAGTAGATATTAACTTAGGAGTTGGTATTGGGATGGCAGTAGTATTAACTTTTGCTTTGTTAGGTGGAATGAAGGGTATTACATATACGCAAGTAGCACAATATTGTGTATTAATATTTGCATTTATGGTGCCTGCATTTTTCATTTCAATGCAAATGACAGGAAATATCATTCCACAAATAGGAATGGGAGGTACCGTTGAAGGAGGTGAATTTTTACTTGATAAACTAGATAAATTACACACCCAATTGGGGTTTAACGAATATACAAGCGGAACAAAATCTACTTGGGATGTTTTTGCAATTACCTTAGCTTTAATGACAGGTACTGCAGGATTACCACACGTAATTGTTCGTTTCTTTACTGTACCTAAAGTAAAAGATGCTCGTAAATCTGCGGGTTACGCTTTATTGTTAATTGCGATTCTTTATACAACAGCGCCTGCAATTGCAGTATTTTCTAGAACAAATTTAATAGAAACTGTAAGTGAGCAAAAATATGCTGATATTCCAGAATGGTTTAAAAACTGGGAAAACACAGGGTTAATTGCTTGGGCTGATAAAAACGGTGACGGAAAAATTCAATATGTAGCTGGTAGTGCTTTATCAAGTAAAAAGCCTGTATATACAGATGCAAGAGGAGCAAGTGGAGAACGTATGATTTCTAATGCAAGTGACGCTAAAAACGAATTATACGTAGATAGAGATATTATGGTATTAGCAAATCCGGAAATTGCAAACCTTCCTAACTGGGTAATTGCATTGGTGGCAGCAGGTGGATTGGCAGCAGCATTATCAACAGCAGCAGGATTACTTTTAGTAATTTCAACTTCTATTTCTCATGATTTAATCAAAAAGCAATTAAAGCCAGACATCTCTGATAAAGGCGAGTTAAATTGGGCAAGAGCAGCGATTTTTGTAGCTATATTAATTGCAGGGTACTTTGGTATTAACCCACCAGGATTTGTCGCCGCCGTCGTCGCATTAGCCTTTGGGCTCGCGGCTGCATCATTCTTTCCTGCCATTATTTTAGGAATTTTTGATAAGCGTATGAATAGTCAAGGGGCAATTTCAGGAATGGTTGTCGGTATTGTTATTATGTTATTCTACATGATGAAATTTAAACTAAACATGTTTGGCGGTGGAACAAGTGAAGATTGGTGGTTTGGTACATCTCCTGAAGGCTTTGGAACTATTGCAATGTGTATTAATATTGTGGTTTCAGTTGTGGTTTCAAGAATGACACCAGAGCCACCGCAAGATGTTCAAGACATGGTTGAAAGTATCAGAATTCCTTCTGGTGCTGGAGAAGCAGGTGATTCACATTAAAATATGAAAGTATATTCTTGAAAATCTTTAATTCAAGTTTATTAGTTAGGATAAATCGGCACTACTTAAAAGTAGTGCTGATTTTATTATATTAGTGAAATATAGTTTTATCTATACAAAGTCTATAGA
>NZ_JBATHX010000107.1:0-6044 GCF_049667265.1 Algibacter sp.
ATTAGCATTTACCAACATGTTTTTGGTGATGTTTTTAAGTGTTGCTGACGATTTAAAAACATCATTGTCAATTTTAAAATTTAAGGTTTTAATGTCGATATACGTATCGTCCATTTTACCTGTAGTATTTTTAATTTCTGTATTAATAACAATGTTTTCAACACGTTTTGGTAAATCCGGATATTTAAATGAGGCATTGTTTGAAGTGATGCTAATATCTAAATTAGGAATAGTATCATCGGAATTTAATCCTTTAATAACTCCTTTTACCTTAAAATCGCCTGTGGTTTGTACATTTTCAATGCTTTTTGAATATGTTTTTGGAATAACCGCTAAGAAATTTTTAAAATCGGAACCTGGGTTTTCAAACGAAATATCAATGTCTTGTCCGTTTTCAAGCAGTTGCACATAGCCTTGAAACTCTAAAGGTAAGTCGTTTATATAGCCTTTATTTTCTTTGAAAGTGTATTTGCTGTTCTCTAAATCTAAACCAATTATAGCGTCCAATTTTACAGGATTACTGCTTAAATAGTTGGTGCTGTCAAAAGAAAAACTAACATTAGCCTCACTTTTTGTGGTGAATTCTGATTCATTTGCTGAAAAGATGCCATGGCCTTCATGATTCAGTTCGGAGATATGAACCATCATTTTTGAAATGTCATCAATATACGTTAAGGCACTATTTTTAATTTGATAATCTTCAATACTAAATGAAAAGTTGCTTGTTTGGTTTTCCGCGGTAGCGCTATTAGAATCGGCTTTTGTAATGTCGTAATTAGTGTTGCCTAGTTTATCAGTTTTTAAGGTTAAAAGGGCTTTGTCAATATTTATAGAGTTAACAACAATTGGGTCTTCTCCTGCATTTTTAAACAATTCTTTAACTGACATGGTGAATGAAATCTCTTTTACTGTAGCAAAAGTTTCGTCTTTGAAAGGTTCAAAATTGGTAATAACCAAATCGTTTACATTAACATGCGCCTGCGGAAAACTTCTAATTAAACTTAATGAAACGTCACTAAACTCCACCTGAGCATTTAGGTTTTGATTGATAAAGCGTTTTACCATATCCTTTATTTGACTTTGAAAGGCAAATGGAATGGCTATTATAATTACCACAATGATAAGGAAGGTGATGCCAATAATTTTAAATGCTTTTTTCAAAATGTAGATTTTAGGTTTTGAATGTTAACAAAGATATACGCAAAAATGATGCTAAAGGTCTTAAAATAGTGAATATATTGTTAAATATTTAGAGTAAATCCAACTCTTCATTTATCTTTAAATGGAACCGTTTTCTAAAAAGATACACACCCAAATATAAAAAAGGAGTGTCTATAATGGCGATGAAAACTTTGAAAAGGAAACCACTTATAATTAAGCCTTTATAATTTTCCCACTCAATAATTCCGAAAGAACATAATAACGTTATAATTGTAAACGTATCTACAAATTGCGAAAACCAAGTAGAGAAATTATTTCTGATCCATAAGTGTTTGCCTTTGGTTAATCGTTTCCAGAAATGATAGACTTGAATATCCACAAATTGCGCAAATAGATACGTGAGCATACTTGCAAAAACAGCAATCATAGAATTCCCAAAAACGGTATTAAACATATCATCCTTAACGTAAGACCATGATGTTGCAGGAACAGCGTCTGCCATAAAAATAATTAAAAGGGAAAAAATGGAAGCGAAAATACCAACTACTACCACATCATTCGCACGTTTTTTGCCATAAATTTCACTAATTAAATCGGTAATTAAAAAGGTAATCGGGTAGGGCAGAATACCAACTGAAATTTCGAAAAGCTTACTTCCAAAAATTTCAACATCAAACGGGTACCAGTAAAAGAATTTTTGAAAAATTAGGTTTGAAACTACCAACGATGTAATGAAAAGCGCACCTAAAAGTATGTAAATACGTTGTGCTGCAAGTTTATCTCTTAATGTCATTGATAATTGTGAATAAATAGGTTCTGTAAATATAAAGTTTTAAAAATTGTTTTAGTTATTTTGCTTTTTCATGATACAACCAAAACCATATCATATTGCTTTAGGTAGTAATAAAGGCGATAAATTTAAAAATCTACAGACTGCCATTGATGCTATTCACGAGCGCGTAGGGCATATTATGTTGATTTCTAAAGTGTATAAATCGCCCGCTTTTGGTTTTGAAGGTGACGATTTTTTTAATTGTTGTTTGGTGTTAGAAAGTTATTTAGAGACTCAAAACGTTTTAGATACTTTATTAGAAATTGAAACCGCCTTAGGAAGAACTAGAACAAACATCCATACTTACGAAGCTAGAACAATAGATTTGGATATTGTTTTTGCTGACAATGAAATTATCAATACGGATACCCTGAAAGTACCACATCCAGAAATGAGCAAGCGTAAGTTTGTGCTTTTGCCTCTTAATGATATTGCATCCAAAGTTAAGCACCCTGAACTAAATAAGGAAGTAGCAGATTTATTAAGGGAATGTGACGATCAATCGGTTTTAGAACCTATTAATATTTGGCTGAAAAACCCAAGTAAAGCTTATAATTTTTCAAGGTATAATTACATAGCCATTGAAGGTAATATTGGAGCAGGAAAAACGAGTTTAGCAACAAAAATATCGCACGATTTTAATGCAAAATTGATTTTAGAACGTTTTGCTGATAATCCGTTTTTACCAAAGTTTTATGAAGATGCTAATAGATATGCTTTCACTTTAGAAATGTCATTTCTGGCCGATAGATATCAACAAATATCAGATGATTTGGCACAACTCGATTTGTTCAAAGATTTTATTGTGAGCGATTATGATGTTTTTAAATCACTGATATTCTCAAAAATCACATTGCAAGAAGATGAGTTTAAGTTATATAGAAAGCTTTTCGACTTAATGTATAAGGATTTGAAAAAGCCTGAATTGTATGTGTATTTGTATCAAAATACGGAGCGTTTACAACAAAATATAAAAAAACGTGGGCGTGATTATGAGCAAAATATAGCTGATGATTATTTAGAAAAAATCAATTCCGGATATTTAGATTTTTTAAAAACACAAAAAGATTTTAATGTAAAAATCATTGATGTTTCAGATCGAGATTTTGTTGAAAACCGTAAAGATTATTTATGGATTTTGAGTGAAATTTGTTGATAATTGATGTTACTAAACAAAACGATGGATTAAAAAATAGTTTCAATTTTTTAACCTATCGGTATTCTAAACTTAATCCTCATCCATTTCCTGAATTAAATTGGCAATAAGTGATGTCCATCCTGTTTGGTGTGATGCTCCAAGACCTTTGCCTGTATCGCCATCAAAAAACTCATAGAAGAAATGCTCATTTTTAAAATGTTCATCTTTTGTGAATACTTTATCAGGATCTTCAGAATGGTAAGGGAATTTACCATCTTTATTAGGTTCAAACAGTTTTATTAGCCTTTTGGTTAGTTCGTTTGCAATTTGTTTTAAATTAAGCTTCTTGCCAGAACCTGTTGGGAATTCATATTGATATTCATCGCCATAAAATTCATAGTATTTACGTAACGATTGGATAATCATATAATTTAAAGGCATCCAAATTGGACCACGCCAGTTGGAGTTTCCTCCAAACATATTGGATTGACTTTCACCAGATTCATATTGTATTTGGTGATGCCCATGATGCTGAAATACAAAAGGATATTTTTCATGGTATTTTGAAAGCGAACGAATACCATAGTCTGATAAGAATTCATCTTCATCTAATAAACGTTTCAGCAAGTGTTCTAATCTGAAACCACGCATGATAGAAAACATAAAGTTTCCATCTTTATTAGCCGTTTCTAAATTAGAAATTAATGAGGCTAAATCTGGTCGTGTTTTTATGATCCGGTTTGCTCTTCTCTTAAATTCTTTTAATTCATCAAATAAATTTTTATGAATAATTTCAACAGCAAACATAGGGATAACACCCACTAGAGAGCGAACCCTTAATCGGTCGGTTGCACCATTAGACATCTCAACAACATCATAATAAAAATTGTCCCCATCATCCCAAAGTGAAATATCTTTTTTACCAATGTGATGCATGGCATGTGCAATATTTAAAAAATGTCTAAAAAAATTGGCTGCAGATTCTTCATAAATTCCATTAGTTTTTGCAAGTTCTAATGACATGCGCAACATGTTAATGGAGAACATGGCCATCCAACTAGTGGCATCTGCTTGTTGCATTCTGGTAATGCCTTCTGGCATATGATTTCTGTCGAATACACCAATATTATCCAACCCTAAAAAGCCACCTTCAAAAAGGTTAGTACCGCTTTTATCTTTTTGGTTCACCCACCATGTGAAATTGATAAGTAATTTTTGGAATGCTTTTTCTAAAAAATGGATATCACCTTTTCCTGTTTTTATTTTATCCTGTTCATAAACTTTCCAAACAGCAAATGAGTGCACAGGAGGATTTACATCACTAAAATTCCATTCGTAAGCAGGAATTTGTCCATTAGGGTGCATGTAACTTTCTTGTAAAACCAATAATAATTGCTGTTTAGCAAAATAAGGGTCTATTTCTACAAACGATGCCATATGAAATGCTAAATCCCATGCGGCATACCAAGGGTATTCCCATTTATCGGGCATGGAAATAACATGTCTGTTAGTAAGATGTTGCCAACTATAATTTCGTTTATCTATTCTATTTGGTTTTTCTTCTCCAGGACCTCCAAATAACCATTTGTAAACATCAAAATAATAAAATTGTTTCGTCCATAATAACCCAGAAAAGGCTTTTCTAGCAAGATCTTGACGTGATTCAGGTAAATCTTTTCTTATAATGCCGCTATAAAAGTCTTCACACTCTTTTTTTCTTAAATCAAAAATAGAATCAAAGGCTTTCCAAGGGTTTTCTAGGGCATCTTTACTTAATCGGACGTTGATACTTTTTTCTTCCCCAGGTTGTAGTTTAAACTTATACCAAATAGCCATTTTGGAACCCTGTTTTTTAGGGTTTACCGTCTTTTTGCCATTAACAACATGCTCATGGATTCCGTCCTTAACAAAAGGCACTTCATTCTTGACGTTATAAATTAGCTTATTATTTGTTTCGTTTTCACAAAATAATTGCTTCCCTTCATCATGATAAAGATGGTATTCTCCATTTCTCGGACTGGCAGATTGGGCGGCGTTTTTAGATGTCGATTTTATAACTGGGCGACTATGTTTTTTATTGTGCTTCCAGAAATTTCTAAACCATAAATGTGGTAAAACGTGAATATCAGCTGCTTTGGCACCTCTATTTACAACGGTAACTTTCATAAGAATATCATCCACATCACCTTTGGCGTATTCAATAAAACAGTCAAAATATGCATTGTCTTTAAAGCAACCGGTGTCTAGTATTTCATATTCAGACGCCTCTCTACCTCGGTTTCTATTTTCATTAACTAAATCATCATAGGGGAATTTACTATGCGGATATTTGTATAAATATTTGTTATAAGAATGTGTTGGAGTGGATATTTGATGGAAATAAAGTTCTTTAACATCTTCACCATGATTCCCTTGGTTGTTTGTAAGTCCAAATAAACGTTCTTTTAAAATGGCGTCATTTCCATTCCAGAATGCCGGTGCTAAACATAAAATTTCTCTCGAATCACAAAAGCCACCTATGCCTTCTTCACCCCATCTATAGGCGTTACTTCTAGCTTTTTCATGGTCAATAAAATCCCAAGAATGGCCATGTTCACTATAGTCTTCTCTTACAGTCCCCCATTGTCTTTCAGCCAAATACGGGCCCCATTTTTTCCAATTTCTGTGGTTTTCAGCAACTGCTAGCCTTTCTACTTCTGGATTTTTATTAGCCATTTATATTGTAATAATTTAAAAAATAACAATTTAGGTAAAATTAAAACTTTTACCAATCAAGTATCAATTTGAGTTTTAAGTATTGCCTAATTGAAGTTTTTAAATGAATTCATTAAAAATCTATTTAAAAAACAAAGTGTTAATTGATGAAATCGTATTTTAAAAATGATGAAAAGTTTGGAAACCTGCTCAATAGGA
>NZ_JBATHX010000108.1:0-1571 GCF_049667265.1 Algibacter sp.
CATCATCGCCCAATATGCCCACCAGTAAGGTCCAGTTGCTCTGTTTAAGAATGCATATTGTTCATATTCAACACCAGAATACCAAGCAATAAATAACTCAGTTATATATGCTACACCTACTATAGAACCTGTAATCATGATTACAATATTCATTAATTCGATGTGTTGTACAGTAATATAATCTTCAAGGTTACACACTTTTCTCATAATAATAAGAAGTGTGTTTACCATTGCAAATCCAGAGAATACCGCTCCAGCAACAAAGTACGGCGGGAAAATGGTTGTATGCCAACCAGGAATAACTGATGTTGCGAAGTCAAATGATACAATAGTATGTACAGAAAGCACTAATGGCGTTGCTAATCCAGCAAGTACCAATGATACTTCTTCAAAACGTTGCCAATCTTTTGCTCTACCAGACCAACCGAAACTTAATAAAGAATATATTTTCTTTTGGAATGGTCTTACAGCTCTATCTCTTAACATAGCAAAATCTGGTAATAATCCTGTCCACCAGAATACCAATGATACAGATAAATATGTAGAAATCGCAAATACATCCCAAAGTAATGGTGAGTTAAAGTTAACCCATAATGAACCAAATTGGTTTGGAATTGGTAATACCCAGTATCCTAACCATGGACGACCCATGTGAATAATTGGAAATAAACCTGCTTGAACTACAGAGAAAATAGTCATGGCTTCCGCAGAACGGTTAATTGCCATTCTCCATTTTTGACGGAATAATAAAAGTACTGCAGAAATAAGTGTTCCTGCATGACCAATACCTACCCACCAAACAAAGTTAGTAATATCCCAAGCCCAACCAACGGTCTTGTTTAAACCCCAAGTTCCAATACCTGTAGATATTGTGTATAAAATACATCCGATTCCCCAAAGGAAAGCTACAAGTGCTATAGAAAATACTATCCACCATTGCTTATTTGCTTTTCCTTCTACAGGTTTAGCCACATCCACAGTTACATCGTGGTATGATTTTTCGCCTGTAACTAAAGGTCTTCTAATAGGTGCTTCGTAATGAGACGCCATAATTATATAATTGATTCTTTAATTAAATTTATGCTTCAGTTGTATTTCTCACTTTAGTATGATACTGCACATTAGGCTTAGTACCAACACTTTCTAATAAGTGATACATACGGTCATCTTTTAAAAGTTTTGCAACTTTACTGTCTTTATCATTGATATCTCCAAAATTCATAGCGCCGTTACTACATGCAGCAGAACAAGCGGTTTGGAATTCTCCATCTTTAATTTCACGTCCATCACGTTTTGCATCTAGAATAGTTTTTTGTGTTTTTTGAATACACATAGAACATTTTTCCATAACACCACGAGAACGAACAACAACATCTGGATTTAATACCATACGTCCTAAATCATCATTCATATGATAATCGAACTCATCATTTCCATTATATAAGAACCAGTTGAAACGACGTACTTTATAAGGACAGTTGTTTGCACAATATCTAGTACCTACACAACGGTTATATGCCATATGGTTTTGACCTTGACGACCATGTGATGTTGCAGCCACAGGGCATACA
>NZ_JBATHX010000109.1:0-4559 GCF_049667265.1 Algibacter sp.
TTAAACATTTTTCCTTCAACACCACTTAATGATAAAATAGGAATGAATACAATGAGAATAATGAGTTGGCCAAATATGGCCGAATTCATCATTTTTGAAGCGCTCTTTTGAGTAATAGCATCTATGCTGGATTGTTGTTCAGCTTTTGAAAGTGTGGCTATTTTAGAACTTTGAGCAGTAATTTGAAACGCTATAAATTCAACAATTATAACTGCTCCATCAATAATAATCCCAAAGTCGATAGCTCCTAAACTCATTAAATTGGCATCAATTCCAAAAATATTCATTAACGAAATTGCAAATAGTAAACTTAACGGAATAACCGAAGCTACAACTAATCCAGAACGTATATTTCCTAAAAGTAAAACCACCACAAAAATGACGATAAGCGAACCTAATATTAAGTTTTCGGCAACCGTAAAAGTTGTTTTCCCGATGAGCTCGCTACGTTCTAAAAAACCATTTATGTAAACACCTTCTGGTAGGGAACTTTGAATAGATGCTACGCGTTCCTTAACAGCGTCGATAACTTGTTTAGAGTTACCATCTTTAAGCATCATAACTTGTCCGAGTACTTTTTCGCCCTCGCCATTTCCTGTTATGGCTCCAAAACGAGTGGCACTTCCAAAACCGACTTTAGCAACATCCTTTATGTAAATTGGTAGCCCATCGTTTTTTACAACAATGTTTTCAATGTCTTTTAAAGAGCCTACTAATCCTTCACCACGAATAAAAAAAGCTTTATTCGTTTTTTCAATATAACCGCCACCTGCAACGCTATTATTTTTTTCTAAAGCATTAAAAATATCAATATAACTGATATTCATGGCTTTTAGTTTTTGTGGATTTATGGCAACTTCATATTGTTTTAAAAAACCGCCCCAAGTATTTACTTCTACAACACCCGGAATACCTGAAAGTTGACGTTTAACAATCCAATCTTGAATGGTTCGAAGTTCGGTTACTGAATACCTATTTTTAAATTCAGGTTTAACATCTAAAATATATTGGTAAATTTCTCCTAAACCCGTTGTTATTGGTCCCATTTCTGGCGAACCAAAACCATCAGGAATTTTTTCGGAAGCCGATTTTATTTTTTCTGCTATCAATTGTCTTGGAAGATAGGTTCCTAGTTTATCTTCAAAAACAATAGTAACAACGGATAATCCAAATTTTGAAACGGAACGAATTTCTTCAACGCCTGGCAGATTAGCCATTTCCAGCTCAACAGGATAGGTAATAAATTGTTCAATATCTTGAGTGGATAAATTTCTTGATGTTGTTATTACCTGCACTTGGTTGTTAGTAATATCAGGTACCGCACCAATAGGAATTTGAGTTAAGGAGAAAATCCCTAAGCCAATAATAAAAGCCGTAAAAAGTAGAATAATAAGCTTATTCTTTAAGCTAAATTTTATGATGTTTTCAAGCATAATTCATTTTAATGAATAATTAATAATGCAATTCAAAAGCATTGATTTGAATAGTTTAAAAATAAATTTCGAAAAAAATTATGCTAATTTGGGTGGCTGAAAAACGGATGGTTTTTCAAATAAGGAGATGGATTCTTTATAAAAAAAGTTAACCTGTAAATCCATGGAGGTTTCAGAATATACAGGATATGAAACGGGCTCAAATAAAGTAAAAGTAGTGTTTATATGAGAGCACATATGATGGTTGTCCTTAAATGGTAAATCATCATGCTCCTTGTGTTTGTTTTGATGGGATGCCATTTGCTCACCATAATGTTCAGATAAAAACTGAATGAAATTATCACCGTACATTTCTTTATGATAGTTAGCGTGTTCCAATAAGGCATTGAACTTTGAAATATCTTCAATGTTGATGTTGAAACTTTGAATAAGAATCAAACAAGAATAAAATATGACTACTAGTTTACTCATACCATTGCAAAGCTAATAAAAAATATACATCAAGGTGTGCATTATGTTACATAAGTAATTAAAAATAAGCTTTTAACTGAATAGAACCCGAGTGAATGGTTTTGCTAGTTTCAGTTTTTCTGCCGAAATAACTTAAGTTTAAATCTAAAAATTTGGTTAGTTTTTTTTGTGCTAAAAGTGTCCAAGTAAAGTTTTTTCCTGGTTGCAAACCTTCTAGAATTTGATATGCCACAGGTGTATTTGGGTTTCCGTTATAATCGTTTGAGAAGAAATTAAATTCGCCGTTTATAGCACTTTGTTGACTGCTTGCCAATGAGAAAGACATGCCATATTTTTGCTGTTTTAAAGCTTCCAAATCGCCAATTTTATTGTTTTTACTAGAATGTTGGTAAAAAATATCAAAACTCGAGTTGTCGTTAAATAAATAAGAAAGCTTCGGATTGAAGCTAGTCTCATCAAAATTATAGTTTTTACTGGCAAAATTTTCGCTGATACTTTCATTGTTATCAAAGGAGGAAAGCATATTAATCAACCAATTCCCTGATATTTTATGATTAAAATTAAGCTGATGACTTTTCAAGCTATTCTCAATAAACCCAACTGAGAGTACACTTCTAGTGGTGTTATCTAAAAAAGTATAGGACGTTGTATAACGCTGTTTTCCTCTATTAAAAAACAATACGTTCCTAAAATTTAATTGTAGCCCAAGTTGGTCGTTTTCGTTATTGTTAAAAGGATTTAAATTGAAATTATTGCTTTCTCGTTTAATCTTCCTATCAATTAAATAACTAGTTTGATTGTAGAAATGCGACCAAAATTTTTCAGATGTGTTTTCAGAAACCGACCATTGTGCCGGGTTTACGGTAAGGGTTTGACTCAACCTATTTTGATGTGTTTTTATAAACACACGATTTGGTAAAAGCACGCGAATGTATCTCCCTTGGTCTTGGAATTGGGCAATTTCAAATTCTTCAAGTTCCTGAATCCCATTTTCATTATAATCATTCCAAGTATAAGTGCCTTGTCCAGCTTCAACTTCAACATAGGTAAAATCTTGTTGCGGTAAGGTTCCAGAATTGGTTTCAAAAATAGTATTCCATTGAATAATTTGCTTAAAAAGTTTTTGATTGAATTGGAATCTAGAGTTTATGGAGTTTTCATCTTCAATAGTTTCATCTGTATTTTTAAGCGTTCGGTAATTCGCATATAAAGACAGATTTGTGTTTTTGTTTTGAATAAGTCTAGAGTCTAAATAAAACGTATTTGAGGTATTTACTTTTTGCAATTCATTATCTCGAATACTATCATTAACACGGTTTTTATAACCAATTTCGGTAAAAATTTTAGTACTGTCGCCAACGCCAACAAATACTTCATAAGATTTAAATCGTTGACTTAACGGATTTAATTCCTGAGTCGCAATGGTAGTTTGCTCATTATCCTCAATGGCTAATCGTGTTCCAAGCCAACTTTTATTCATGCTGTAAGTAATGCGATTGTAAGACCTCAAAAATGTTGAATTATTGGTGTTCGAATCGGCATTTAAAAAACTAGAAAAAGATGAAATATTGAATTTATTTAAAACCAAATTAGCATTCGTTATATGGCGATTTCCATTAAAACCATCAGAAAAATTTAAATGTTCAAATTGATAATTTATAGTTCCCTTTTCATGGTGAAATAGTCTAAATCCAGAATTTAAAAGAATTTGGTTTCCTAAATTAAGCCCAATACCATTGGTGTTAGTTAGATCTAAATTCCAATCGCGATTAAATTCTGGATTGTACAAACCTTGAATATTTCGGAAATTGGAAGTGATATAATCGCTATCCAAAAAAGCATCCAAATTCCAAAGGCTATCTTTTTTTACAAGCACTTGATTAATGTTTAATTTTCCAGCAAATCCATCATTATTTTCATCACCTACATTTGAAAAGGTATTTAAATCATTTTTACTTCCAGAAGCTTCAAAACTAATATTGGTTTTTTCTGAAGGTTTATAACTGCCATTTACTACTGCTAATTGTAGTTTTGTTGGTGCCACTAACTGAACAATAGGCGCGTAATTACCTTGGTTGATACCGATATATTCATAAATGTTATTAATAGCGTTAATATTGCTCAAAACATAATCACCTTGATTTTCCCCAACTAAAGTGAAAGTAACGCGATACAATTCATCGTCAGGATTATTGGAAAAAACAAACCCTTCAACGCTGCCAAAAAGTTCTTTTTTATATAAAATTCGGTTGTCGTTTAGCTCTTCTCGAACTTCCGAAGGTGCAACCATGAGTGTTTTATCATCGCCAGCATTTGCTAGAATTCCAACTTGTTCTTCAGATAAATTTTGTTGTAAAGGTTGGTTTTTTGAATCATTTTCGGAATAAACAGACACACCAATTTTAAATGTTTCACTTTCATAATTCCCACCACCATAAGCAACAAATCTTGAATAATTCCGATCGCTAAATTGATAGTCAACAGTAATTCGCATTTCCGAGGTAATGGGATATGTAGAATTGAAAATTATTTCACCTGCATTATAATCCATAATATAATCTTGGTCTTCACCACGTTTTACAGGAATACCATTTACATATACCGTTTCGCTACCCGAAACAATAAGCACAAACAATTCACCATTAGGACCTTGAA
>NZ_JBATHX010000110.1:0-6891 GCF_049667265.1 Algibacter sp.
GATTTGGTGCTTGGTAATGGAAACCGCCCGTAAAAATGGACGAAAACACACCTAAATTACCAGACGAAAATAATCTTTACGAACACCACGCATTTACGGTTGATAAAGGGCAAACGCCACTTCGGATAGATAAATATTTAATGAATTTTGTTGAAAACGCAACGCGAAACAAAATACAAGCTGCTGCAAAAGACGGCAGTATTTTTGTTAACGATGTGGCCGTAAAAGCAAACTACAAAGTAAAACCCTTCGATAAAATTAGAGTATTATTAGCGCATCCGCCATTTGAAAATTTATTGGTTGGTGAAGATATTGATATAGATGTGGTTTATGAGGACGACGACCTGCTTGTTGTAAACAAAGAAGCTGGCATTGTTGTGCATCCGGGACACGGAAACTACTCTGGAACGCTTATAAATGCCTTAATTCATAGGTTTGATAATTTACCAAACAACTCGAGTGAACGCCCAGGATTGGTGCACAGAATTGATAAGGATACTAGTGGACTTTTAGTGGTTGCAAAAACCGAACAAGCCATGGCATATTTATCGGCACAGTTTGCCAATAAAACGAGCGAACGCGAATACATTGCACTTGTTTGGGGCAATATTGAAGAGGAGGAAGGCACCATTGAAGGCAATATTGGCAGACACCCCAAAAACCGACTACAAAACACGGTTTTTTTTGACGAGGACGAAGATAAAGGTAAGCCAGCCGTTACCCATTACAAAGTTTTAGAGCGTTTAGGCTACGTTACTTTGGTGTCTTGCAAGCTCGAAACGGGCCGCACGCACCAAATTCGTGTGCACATGAAACACATTGGACACACCCTTTTTAACGACGAGCGTTATGGAGGCGAAAAAGTTCTAAAAGGCACCACATTTACTAAATACAAACAGTTTGTTGATAATTGTTTTAAGGTATTGCCACGTCAAGCACTACACGCCAAAACATTGGGTTTCGAGCACCCAACAACAGGCAAATTTATGCAGTTCGAATCGCCAATTCCTGACGATATGCAGCAATGTATCGAAAAATGGCGCAGCTACTCAAAACATCAAGACATCTAAATTCCTGAGAAGGTAGGAATCTTTTAAATTAGGGTTATTCACTTTATAATTTGGGCGCCTGCCTGCCGGCAGGCAGGTTACCACAAGGGTCGGGCTTTTCGCAGTTGCTTTTTTGTGTTGCATACCTGCCTGCCGGCAGGCAGGGGTGCAACAACACAAAAAGAGCTCCAATAAATGCTTCAATCCCTGCCTGCCGGCAGGCCTAACGCAGCATCACGTTAACCATTAAACTATTGTTTATTTCGATAATAAGAGCAATAGCATCATAGTTCCAGATAAGAAACTATGTGATATTCTAGTTTTTTACTTGTTTCCGTAAATAAACTTTAAGCCATTAAAAATTTCTTTCTTCAGCCATTTTTACAACACCAACCGTAAGAATTAAATTAGCAAACCGACGTTGTTCGCCGGTTTGAATAATTAATGTGGTGTTTACATCTCTAATTTTGTCGTAAAAAGCCCAGCGTTCCATTTCGTTCCAAGTAACATCACCCAGTAATTTTTTATAAGCATAATGAATTTCAGCGTTTGCTTCCGCTGGTTTTTCCATAACAATAGCGCCTTGCACAGGGCAAACTTCAAGAATACCCTCAAGTACCGTAAGCGCATCCAATAATCCCGGACGAAAATTTAGGTGCACGGTGGTCGAATTAGGACCAGACATGGCGCCAACAGGTAAATTTCCATCGGCAATAACAACTTGGGCAAAATGTCCTGATCGCGCAAGCGCTTCCATAATGGTTGGATGTATAACTGGAGTTTTTAGCATAATTTTTTCTTTTGATAATTATGTAAATATAAAACACTAGGTTGAAACTTGTGTTGGGTTGCTGTAAATTGTTATTTATTCGTGTTAGTTAAAAATATTTTGCTTTTTGGGAGGTTCGTTTATCGTGGGTTACGAATATGAAATCGTTACGATGTTTTATCACCGTTGTTGTGCGTTGACTTTATTTTTCTAATAGGTCAACTAATTCTCTAGCTAGAACAGTATCGTATATAATCTTTAGTTTACTAATTTTATTTAGAGCATCGAATTCAATGATATCAACAACATCAAATTCCACTTTTTGATCATTTTTTAAAGTCCATTTATAGGTAAAGTAAAGAGCTAATTTATTTGATTCAGTTTCTTCAAAAATTCCTTTTAAGTGAAGTTCTGAATTTGTAGTGTCGTTATTCAATTCAAGATAAAATTCCTCCGCTTTTTTAACTCCATATAATGGCGAATCAACCATGCCATTTTGATTAAATAATGCTATTACTTGTTCAATGTTTCCGTTTTCAAGGTGAGTTAAATAATCCTTGGCTATTTCCTTTTTATTCATCAATTTATTAAATTTTGAGTGTGATTTTTCGGCCATCCTTCAATGTGATTTATAGATATGAAATCGTTATAATGAATTATATCTGGTGTTAAACGAAGCTAGTTAATTTTTCGGACAATCTCAATAACATCAATTCAATCTATATCCACATCACAAATTATTCTAAGCTTAAATTTTTAAAGTGAATTAGTAGTTGTAAATTTGGAATTAATTGTATCAATTTCCCCTTTGGGGAATTAAAAGGGGAATATGAAATTAGTATTATCACCAGCAAAATCTTTAAATTTTGAAAGTCCGTTACCAACGGCAAAACATACCGAACCTCAGTTTTTAAAACAATCTGAGCGTTTAAATAAATTGCTTAAAACAAAATCGGCTAGAAGTTTATCTAAACTTATGGACATTTCTGAGGCTTTGGGGCAATTAAATTTCGAGCGTAACCAAGCTTGGGAATTACCCTTTTCAACCGACAATGCAAGACCTGCCATGTATGCTTTTAACGGCGATGTGTACAGAGGTTTAGATGCTTATACTATTCCAGAAACTAAATTAGAAACTGTTCAAAATACAGTTCGGATCCTGTCAGGTTTATATGGCGTTTTAAAACCAACCGATTTAATCCAACCTTACCGCCTAGAAATGGGGACCAAATTAAAAGTGGGCACTAAAAAAAATCTTTATGAGTTCTGGAAAAAGGATATTACAAAATCCTTAAATGAAGAACTTGAGGACGATGAGGTGTTTTTAAACTTGGCCAGTAACGAATATTTTAAAGCTATAGATACAAAAGCTTTAAAGGTGCCAGTTGTAACGGCTAATTTTAAAGAATTTAAAAATGGCCAATATAAAATGATTTCGTTTTTTGCAAAAGCAGCTCGGGGTATGATGGCGCGATATGTTGTGGATACTAACGCAAAAACAATTGATGATTTAAAAGGTTTCAATTATGATGGTTATAGTTTTAGCGAACCCATGTCAAAAGGAAACGAATTGATTTTTATCAGATAACTTTGTCATTCATTTGCAGTCTGGCATCCACTTTTTAAAATAAAGTTTAATGTATTACTATTTAATAATTGCACTTCAAGTCTATTGCTTATATCATCTCTACACAAATAGAAATGCCTATTATTGGTGGTTTGTAATTCTTTTTTTAGGTCCAATTGGTTGTGCCATCTATTTAATTACCCAGGTTTATAATAAACGTGATGCTGAAAAAATCACTACTGAAATCATAAACGTTATTAGCCCAACAAAAAAAATCAAAGATTTAGAAGAGCGATTAGAATTTTCAGAAACCTACCAAAATCGAATTAATCTTGCCGACGCTTATTTAGATATCAAGGATTACAACCATGCGATTACTCATTATTTAGAGGCTATAGAAGACAAATCCCAAAATAACTTTTACGCTACAAAACAGCTTATTGAAGCCTATTTTAATGTTGAAGATTGTAGCAAGGTTATTGAATATGTAGAAAAAATAAAAGACCATCCGGAATTTAAAAAATCAAGAACACAGTTTTTATACGGCATAGCCTTGGAACGGGAAGGTGAAATGGAAGCAGCAGAAGCTAATTTAAGAGCCATTGATGTTAGATACTCGTTTTATGATGAGCGGCTCATTTTAGCCAAATTTCTTATAAGTATTGAAAAGAAAGACGAGGGTCTAGAAATATTAAAAGATGTTCAAACCGAGTCTAGCCATATGGCTCAACCCAATAAACGATTATATAAAGCAACTATTTTGGAAGTTGATAAGCTTTTAAAAGAAATGGCTTAAAAAAATACGGCTGACTAAAAAGTGTTTTTAATGTCATTCTGAGTGATAGCGAAGAATCTTAATTAGCTTTTTCTCAGAATTTTAATTTTTAAAAGATGCTTCGTTTACATTCAGAATGACACTTTTTGAACAGCTTTTTTTTTATTTTGGTGTAGCCTTGTTGCTGATGCCAATTTTAGTTTCAATGGATCGTCTTTTTTTTACTCTTGGTCTTCTTGCACCAAAAGTGCCTCGGTTTATTTTACCACGTTTTGTTTTTTTATCGCCTTTTCCCATGAAATTATATTTTTTTCATTCCCTCGAAGGAGGGAATCTCATTATCTTTAGTTCTTATTAAGATAAGAAATTTAAAGCAGAAAACCTAGCTAAACCTATGTTTAAACACAAACACCCATACAAACCATTCATTAAAAAGGACACTACAAAACTAATAGTGGGTACATTGCCGCCGCCAAGGTTTTCAACGGGTGAGCTTCTAGAAAAGGATGTCGATTTCTGCTACGGAAGTTATTACAATTCCCTTTGGCTATTTATAGATAAAATTCACGATTTGGGTTTGCGTTATGATAATTCCGATGAAGCCATTGAAGAACGAAAGTTATTTCTAACAAATCATAAAATTGGTGTTTGCGATATTGTTGATAGCGCAGATCGCGAAAAAATTGATGCTTCCGATTTAGGTATGCAAAATATCAAACTTCGGGATATTATTGGCTATTTAAAGGCCTACCCAAATATTGATACGCTTTTGTTTACGGGAGGAAATAGTAAAAACGGCCCTGAGTATTTCTTCAGAAGGCATTTAAAAACTTATAATTTAAAACTGGAATTGGTACATAACGAGGTGCCGCGCATTCATCAATTCACGTTGTGTCATACTGAGGGCAGTCAAAGTATCTCAAGAACAATCAAAACCGTATCCCTAACTTCCGGATCTGGAGCAGCAAATATTTCAATAAGTAGAATTCCGCTTTATAAACAGCTAAAAGCCAAAAAACCAGATTTCAACACTTTTGATTTTCGAGTGATGCAGTATAGGGAGTTTATTTAACGCATAGCATCATTCCGAATTCATTTCAGAATCTCATAATTATTCCTAAAAATTAAAATAAAAAAGGACTCTCTGAAAATTAGCTGTACATTTGCCGCTTAATTAGAAGGAGATTGAATTCATATAAGGTTTATAATCTCAAATGTCCAAATAAGGACCTTCATAAACACACTATATGTCATTTCAATCTTTAGGCTTATCTGATGCCTTACTAAAAGCAGTTAGTAAAAAAGGATACACAACCCCAAGTCCAATTCAACAAAAAGCCATTCCTCCAATATTAGAAGGTAAAGATGTATTGGCATCGGCACAAACAGGAACAGGGAAAACAGCAGGTTTTACATTACCGCTTTTACACATCCTTTCTGAAAATCCGAAAGAAAAATACAGACCCGTTCGTGCGTTAATTTTAACACCAACGCGCGAATTAGCTGCACAAGTATATGCTAATGTTCGAGAATATAGTGAGTTTTTAAACTTACGAAGCGCGGTGATTTTTGGTGGTGTTAATCAAAAACCACAAGCGGCGACTATGCGTCAAGGTGTCGATATTTTGGTAGCCACGCCAGGACGTTTATTAGATTTGCAGAGTCAAGGTATTATATCGCTTAAACGTGTAGAAATATTTGTTTTAGATGAAGCAGATCGCATGCTTGATATGGGCTTTTTACGTGATATTGAAAAGGTTATTAAATCGATGCCAGAAAAGCGTCAGAATTTGATGTTTTCAGCAACCTTTTCAAAGGACATAAAAAAGTTAGCTCATGGGATTTTAAATCATCCAGTACAAGTTGAAGCCACACCTGAAAACACGACTGTTGATGCCATTTCCCAAAAAGTTTATAGAGTTGCAAAAGGTTTGAAAACGGGATTGATTATTAAGTTAATTTCCGACGGAAACTGGAAACAAGTTTTAGTTTTTACTAGAACTAAGCATGGCGCAAATAAGCTTTGTGAAAAAATGGTTAAATCTGGAATAACAGCAGCGGCCATCCATGGAAATAAAAGCCAAGGTGCAAGAACAAAAGCATTGGCAGGTTTTAAGACTGGAAAAGTTCGTGTATTGGTAGCAACAGATATTGCTGCTCGTGGCTTGGATATTCCGTTATTACCGCATGTTATTAATTTTGAATTACCTAATATCTCTGAGGATTATGTACATAGAATTGGTAGAACGGGTAGAGCAGGTGCAAGCGGTGAAGCTATATCTTTAGTTAGTGCAGATGAAACGACGTTTTTAAGAGATATTGAGAAGTTAATTGAAATGAAATTACCAGTTGAAGTTTTAGAAGGTTTTGAACCTGATCCTAATGCTTCAACAGCACCAATAAAACAAGGTCAAGGTCGTCAAAATAGAAACTCAAGAAATTCTGGAGGCTCAAATAGAAATTCTGGGAATTCTAATAGAAATTCAAGTTCTAATAAAAACAGTAATTCTAGAAGACCGAAACGCAATAGCGATAGACGAAATTAAGACTAACCAGTTTGCATGCAAAAGATTCTAAAAGATAAAATTATTGAAGTTTGTAATAAGAAAATTGCAGCAAAAGGCGACCATGTAGGCATATCATTCTATGCGTTTTTTAAAAACAAAAATGATAACCCAGAATTATTAATGGAAGCCGCCACTTGGTGGATAGAAACTAATAAGTTAGACCA
>NZ_JBATHX010000111.1:0-9085 GCF_049667265.1 Algibacter sp.
CTTTCATCTTGTAGATTCTCAATTACCGGCTGATTATTTTCTATATCAGTCAGAATAATTTCATCATTACTAAAATGCTGCTCTGTTTCGAAAAAATTTAATTGCTTAATAACAATTAGCATTAAAATAGCAAAAACTACAATAATTAATTTTTTAAAATTTTTCATGGTTGGTTGGTTTTAGTTAATCGCATTAATAACCAAAACATAAAAAATATTGTCACCATTGTTAGTTATACAATTGGCAAAACAATACGTATTAAATTTAATGATACATTTAGGGTGCTAATAAGTAGTGCACTTTAAGACGAGGCTTAAACGAAACCGTATTACTTTTGAAAACCTGTTTATAAAATACAGGAATACGGCTTTATAAGAATTATTTAATTGATAGGGAAATTAAATTGATAAAGTACAATTTAGGAATAAAGCACTAGGAATAATATAGCGTGATGACGGTAAATTGTTAAATCCCGTATTTTTTTTACTAGGTAATACCATTTAATTCACAAAATTCTAACAGTTCTTTAGAGTTATGGCAGTTACTTTTTTTAAGGATGTTTTTGCGGTGAGCTACAACAGTATGGGTACTTATAAATAGCTGACTTGCAATTTTGTTATTAGTAAAGCTAGTTTTAATAAGGTGAATAATTTCTAACTCTCTGGGTGTGAAAAAATTGTTGAATTCGTGATAAATACTTTTTTTGAAAGGAGTTACATCTATTTTACCAGCATAAAGCTCCCATTCTACCAAATTAGTACTGGTTTTCATGAACGAAATATCGGTTAAAACCGATAAATGCGTAATTAATATCCCATCTTCACCTGTTTGATACGGTAAAGACTGCCGCATGACCCTTAAATAAGTTCCATCCTTTTTTAATAACCGGAAGGTGACGTTTAAATATTGCTTTTGTGCGCTTACATTATTATTAATTGCAAAATTTACAACGCCTTTTAGGATCCGATTAATCACATCGATATCATCTGCATGAATCCATGTTAAAGCCATTTGCATGCTAAACTCATCTTTTGTATATCCTAACATTTCTAGAATACCGCGCGAATATTCCAATTGCGACTTTTGCCAGTTTAAAATATACATGGCTTGCTTACCCAACACTATAGGGAAATTTTTAATCGACTTAAATTTATGAGTTTTAACGATACGATTTTGTAGAATTTCAGCAATTTCTATGCTAAATTTCGTTGAATCAAACAATGGCGTTTTTCTATTGTTAATCAAGTTTATCGCGTTGGTTAGTTATTTCAATATACAATAAAGAACTCATTAACGTTGCGTTAATTAAACATATACCTTCATGACGGTATACACATAGAAAAGCAATGGCTTGTATTTAAACGATTATAAAGGTAATATCGACGGATATAATATGTTATATCAATAGCTTATATTTAATGATAAAAAAACCAAATACAAAAGTATTTGGTTTATTGTAGCTTATGCATGAAAAATATTTAACATTTTAATCACAGTGCATTATCCATAATATCTTGAACTACCTCAGGATTTAAAAGCGTACTTGTATCTCCTAAATTACTGGTGTCTTTATGGGCTATTTTTCTTAATATACGACGCATAATTTTTCCGGAAGGTGTTTTTGGTAAGCCACATGTAAATTGAATTTTATCCAACTTAGCTATAGGTCCAATATGCTCTGTTATAATCTGGTTTATTTCTTTACGCAGGTTATTCTGATCTCTAGATTCTCCTGTATCTTTTAAAGTAACATAGCCGTAAAGTGCACTCCCTTTTACATCATGTGGAAAACCAACAATTGCAGATTCTGATACTGCTGGATGCTCGTTAATAGCATCTTCAAAGGGTGCGGTTCCTAGATTATGTCCAGACACGATAATTACATCATCTACTCTACCGGTGATTCTATAATACCCAACTTCATCGCGCAAAGCACCATCTCCCGTAAAATATTTATTTTCAAAAGCTAAAAAATACGTGTCTTTATAACGTTGGTGGTTACCCCAAATAGTTCTTGCTATACTTGGCCACGGGAACTTAATACACAGCCTACCTTCCACTTGATTGCCTTTTAATTCATCTCCATTTTCATCCATTAGTGCGGGTTGAATCCCTATAAATGGTAAGGTTGCATACGTAGGTTTTGTCGGTGTAACATAAGGAATTGGACTAATCATAATACCTCCTGTTTCTGTTTGCCACCAAGAATCGATTATTGGTCTTTGTTTTTTACCAACGTTATCATTATACCAATGCCACGTTTCTTCATTTATAGGCTCGCCAACAGAACCTAATACTTTGAGTGATGATAGATCGTATTTTTCTACCAGTTCTGTGCCTTGTTTTGCTAATGCACGAATGGCTGTTGGTGCGGTATAAAATTGGCTTACTTCATGCTTTTCAACAATCTGCCAAAACCGCCCAAAATCTATGTAACTTGGCACACCCTCAAACATAACCTTTGTGGCTCCATTAGCTAAAGACCCGTAAACAATATAACTATGGCCTGTAATCCATCCAATATCGGCAGTACACCAATACACATCATTTTCTTTATATTGAAACACGTTTTTAAACGTATATGCGGTAAAAACCATATAGCCAGCCGTAGTATGCACCATCCCTTTTGGCATACCTGTAGAACCTGACGTATATAAAATAAACAACGGATCTTCTGCATTCATAATTTCTGCTTCGCATACTGTGGAAGCGTTATCTAAAAGTGGCTGCAACCATTTATCGCGACCTGCTTTCATTTTAATTTCAGAATTGATTCGCTTAGCGACTAAAACCGTTTTTACACCCTCACAACTTTCCAAAGCTTCATCAATAATGCCTTTTAAATCAATTGTTTTGGCCCCTCTGTAAGAGCCATCGCTGGTAATTACCAATTTGCAATCGCTATCATTTAATCTAGTTGATAACGCCGTTGCAGAAAACCCTGCAAATACTACAGATATGATTTACAATTTTTCTGAAATTATTGCTTTTGTTTCTAAATACATGACTTTGAAACCTGGTGATTTAATTTTTACTGGAACACCAGCAAATGGCGCCGGACAAAACGTTAAAGGCGACCATTTACAAGCTTATGTTGAAGGCGAATTGCTTTTGGATTTTAAACTAGTTTAAAGCACACAATTAGCCTTAAATATAGTCTTGTAAAAAATGACGTAACTCATAGATATAGAGTAGCTTTTTTATTAAATTGCTATAATGAATACTATTGAAGAACGAATCTATGATTTTCTTAAGGCTTTTCCGCCTTTTAGCATGTTAACAAGCGCGCAATTGCTTGAAATTTGTAAGGCTATTGATATCCATTATTTAGAAAAAGATACTGATTTATTTATTGCCGGAGACCCCATAGACAACCAATTTTACGTAGTTAAAGATGGCGCTATTGGTTTATTTCGAGAAGAAACTCTGGCTTTAGTAGATGAATGTGATGTGGGTGATATTTTTGGCTTACGCGCCCTTATGAGAAAGGGTGAATACAAACTAAGTGCGAAGGCTATTGAAGAAAGTATTGTATATAGTATTTCTTCTGAATTATTTGAAGATTATATAACTACCAACGCTGAAGCTAGCGCTTTTTTAATGTCTAGTTTTGCTGCCAATATTAGTTACATTGAGTCTAACCCGTTACAGCACAAAAACCAGACTGAACCTATCCAAGATTTTTTTGAAGAACAATCTGCTGATTATTCGAAAAATCCAGTTCATTGTAATCAACAAACAAGTATTAAAGACGCGGCTCAAATTATGACCAACAAACGGGTTGGTTCCATAATTATCGCAAAAAATAATATGCCCATAGGTATTATTACAGATAAAGATTTACGAACTAAAATTGCTACCGGCCTTGTTTCTATTGATGAATCTGTAACAAAAATTATGTCGTCGCCAGTTATTACTTATCCAGAAAACATAACAGTTGCAGAGGCGCAAATTGCTATGATTAAAAATAGAATTACGCATTTGTGTATTACAAAAGATGGCACGCCTAACTCAGAATTAAAAGGCCTTTTATCTGAACATGATATTGTAGTTATTCGAGAAAACAATGCTTCCGTTTTAGTTAAAGAAGTTAAGCGCGCTAAAACAGCAGAACAATTAAAACACATTCGAGAACGCGCACATCAAGTTCTAAAACGCTATATAAAACAACAAATCCCCATCACATTTGCTACTAAAATAATAGCGTTAGTAAATGAAAGTATTACACAGCGTATTATTGATTTGGCTATTGCTGAAATGCCAGAAGCTCCACCAACTACATTTTCGTGGTTAGCCATTGGCAGTCAAGGGCGCGAAGAGCAATTGTTACTCACAGATCAAGATAACGCCTTAGTTTTCAACAATGTTAATGAAAGTGATTATGAAAAAACACAGACCTATTTTTTAGAGCTTTCAAAAAAAATAAACCATGGTTTAAACATCGTAGGTTTTGAGCTTTGTCCTGCAGACATGATGGGCAGCAACCCAAAATGGTGTTTATCGGTTTCTAAATGGAATGAGCAATTTAAAACATGGATTACCAAACCAGATCAAGACAACTTAATGCTCTGTACTATTTTCTTTGATTTTGAATACGTGTATGGTGATATTAATTTAGTAAACATGATGGCTGAAAGTATTTTTGAGTCTATTGATTCTAGAGATATCTTTTTAAATTACTTAGGATTAAATGCCTTAAAAAACCCACCTCCATTGAGTTTCTTTAGACAATTTTTAGTAGAACAGGATGGAGCACATAAAGACCAATTTGATATTAAAGCACGAGCCATGATGCCTTTGGTTGATGCGGCACGGTTATTAATACTTTCTAAAAACACAAAAACACATAGCAATACCATAACGCGTTATGAGAAACTTGCTGAACTAGAACCACAAAATAAAGATGTTTATTTTGCATGCCGTAATGCCTTTAAAAAACTACTTCGCTTTAGAACAGAACAGGGTTTACTTCATAATGATTCTGGGCGTTTTATAGATTTAGAAACCTTAAGTAAAGCAAATCGGTTGGAATTAAAAAACTGCTTTAAAGCGGTTAAAGATATTCAAGACCTAATACAAACACGATTTAAACTTTCGCAATTTCTCTAATTATGAATTGGTTTAAAAAGAAGACATATCCAGACTTTTGGAATCAATACATAACACATTTTAAATCTAAGCAAACCAAAGATTTAGACACGATTCGTTTTGTGGTTTTTGATACTGAAACAACAGGACTGGACATTAAAAAAGACCGCATACTTTCTATTGGAACTATTGCCGTTTTTGATAGTGTTATTAAAGTATCTGATAGTTTTGAGTGTTATGTGAAACAAGAATTGTTTAATTCTGAAACCGTTAAAATTCATGGCTTACTAAAAGAAGGAATTAACATAAAACTTAATGAGCAAGAGGCTGTTATTCAATTTTTAGAACATATTGAAAATGCTGTTTTAGTGGCTCATCATGCCGCTTTTGATGTGGCCATGATAAACCAAGCTTTAAAGCGTTTAGATTTACCAAAACTAAAAAACAAAGTGCTAGATACTGGGCATTTGTTTAACAAAACAAAACTTGACACCACTAAAGTTCATTTTAGTTTAGACCATTTGTCAGAGCGTTTTAACATTCCTCAACACGACCGGCATACAGCTTCTGGTGATGCTTATATTACCGCTGTATTATTCGTGAAACTCATTTCAGTTTTAAAGAAGCGTAACACCCGATTAACACTTGATGATTTATTACGATCGAATAATAGAATTGGTTTATTGTAAAACAAATCCTTTTATTATTTGGCTTACATATTACATAACAAACTAATCGAATAATGACGAAAACGAAAGTTCCCTTTTTAATTCAAAACTATAAACATTTGTAAACAAAAAAAAGCAACCATTAAGGTTGCTTTTTTTTGTTTACGCATTAGGGATTGCGGCATTTGTTGAAGCTCTCCCGATTTTTCATCGGGAAGCGACTGCCGAAAGCCCGACCCTTGTGGCAACCTGCCTGCCGGCAGGCAGGTGCACAAATTCTACAATGCATTATCTATAATTTCCTGAACAACTTCTGGATTTAATAATGTACTTGTATCACCTAAATTACTGGTGTCTTTATGTGCAATTTTACGTAAAATACGTCGCATTATTTTTCCTGAACGTGTTTTAGGCAACCCGTTAGTAAATTGAATTTTATCTAATTTGGCTATTGGCCCAATATGTTCTGTAATAATCTGATTAATCTCTTTTCTTAGATTATTTTGGTCTCTACTTTCACCTGTATCTTTTAGAGTTACATAACCGTATAACGCACTTCCTTTAACATCGTGTGGGAATCCAACAATAGCAGATTCTGCAACTGCTGGGTGCTCGTTAACAGCATCTTCAATTGGTGCGGTTCCTAAATTATGACCTGAAACAATAATAACATCATCTACTCGACCTGTAATTCTGTAATAGCCAACCTCATCTCTTAAGGCACCATCTCCTGTGAAATACATGTTTTCATAGGCCGAAAAATAGGTGTCTTTATAACGTTGGTGATTTCCCCAAATGGTTCTTGCCATGGAAGGCCAAGGGAACTTAATACATAATCGACCATCCACTTGATTACCTTTAAGTTCTTTTCCGTTTTCGTCCATTAAAGTTGGCTGAATACCAATAAAAGGCAAGGTTGCATAGGTTGGTTTAGTAGGTGTAGCATACGGAATTGGAGAAATCATAATCCCTCCTGTTTCGGTTTGCCACCAGGTATCTACTATTGGGCTATTCTTTTTACCAACATTATCGTTATACCAATGCCATGCTTCTTCATTTATGGGTTCACCTACAGAACCTAACACTTTAAGCGATGATAAATCGTATTTTTCAACTAACGCTGTGCCTTGTTTTGCTAGTGCACGAATGGCGGTTGGCGCTGTATAAAACTGATTGACTTTATGTTTTTCAACAATTTCCCAAAATCGCCCAAAATCTGGGTAACTTGGCACGCCTTCAAACATAACCGTTGTTGCACCATTTACTAACGGGCCATACACGATATAACTATGTCCTGTAATCCATCCTATATCGGCAGTACACCAATACACATCATGCTCTCTGTATTGAAAAACATTTTTAAAAGTATAAGCGGTATAAACCATATAACCAGCTGTAGTATGCACCATCCCTTTTGGTTTTCCTGTAGAGCCTGAAGTGTACAGTATAAACAATGGATCTTCCGCATTCATTATTTCGGCTTCACAAACATCTGAAGCATTATCTAAAAGTGGTTGTAACCATTGGTCACGACCAGATACCATATTAATATCTGTGTTAATTCGTTTTGCAACTAAAACCGTTTTTACACCAGGGCAACTTTCCAAAGCTTCATCAACAATGCCTTTTAAATCTATCGTTTTTGCTCCCCTGTATGAGCCATCGCTAGTTAATACCATTTTACAATCGCTATCATTAATTCTGGTTGATAATGCTGTTGAAGAAAACCCTGCAAAAACCACCGAATGAATGGCTCCTATTCTTGCACATGCTAAAACAGAAATGGCTAATTCAGGAATCATAGGTAAATAAATACAAACACGATCTCCTTTTTTAATGCCTTGTTCTTTTAAAACATTAGCAAATTGGTTGACTCGCTTATGTAATTGATTATAGGTTATATGTTCTGCTGGATCTTTTGGGTCGTTAGGTTCAAATAAAATGGCCGTTTTTTCGCCTCTTGTTGTTAAATGTCTATCTATACAGTTTTCTGTAATATTTAATTGAGCGCCCTCAAACCACTTGACTTCTGGTTTTGAAAAATCCCAACTTAAAACATTGTCCCACTTCTTTCTCCAAAGAAAATGCTCTTCGGCGATTTCTTCCCAGAAGGCTTCTGGATTTCTAACAGATTTTCTATAAACTTGATAATACTCTTCTAAATGTTTAATGTGATAATTACTCATAATTAGTTAATTTATGTTTTAGTACTTTCCTACTTTATGTGATTTAAACGTGTTTTCTATTTCGGTAATAATTGATGGATCATCAATGGTTGAAGGTATTTTATAAGCCTCTTGATCTGCAATACTTCGTAACAATTTACGAAGAATTTTACCAGATCTTGTTTTTGGTAATCTTTTAACTAAAATTACCTGTTTTAGAGCTGCTACAGGCCCAATAGCTTTTCGAACATCTTTTACAACTTCAGTTTGAATAACAGATTCCGCTAATTTATTTTCTAATTTCGCAACTGCTAATGCTAATGGTATTTGACCTTTTAAATCGTCATTAATACCTATTACCGCACACTCTGCTACCGAACTGTGTGAAGCAACCACCTCTTCCATTTCAGCAGTTGATAATCTGTGTCCTGCCACATTGATTACATCATCAACACGACCTGTGATATAAACATAGCCATCTTTATCTTTATAACCACCATCGCCTGAAAAATAATAGCCGGGAAAACGGTTTAAATAGCCAGCTTCAAAACGCTCTGGATTGCCCCAAATATTTATTAAATTCCCTGGAGGTAATGGCAGTTTTACAACCACAAAACCTTCAGTTCCATTGGGAACAATTTCACCTTCATTACTCATAATTTGGATATTATAACCGCATACTGGAAATGTAGCAGAACCTGGTTTAACTGTCGCTAATTCTACACCAGCCATATTTGCTAACATAGGCCACCCACTTTCTGTTTGCCACCAATGATCTATTACTGGAACTTTAAGCATTTGCTCTGTCCATTTTAATGTCGCAGCATCGCAACGTTCGCCAGCTAAAAACTGATATTTTAAATGTGATAAATCATATTGCTTAAGAAATGTGCCATTAGGATCTTCTTTTTTAATGGCTCTAATAGCTGTGGGCGCGGTAAACATCACTTTTACTTTATACTCTTCAATAACACGCCAAAATGTTGATGCATCTGGTGTTCTAATTGGTTTTCCTTCAAAAAGAACGGTGGTATTTCTGTTTAATAAAGGGCCGTAAACTATATAACTATGTCCTACAACCCAACCAACATCACTTGCTGCCCAAAATACATCGCCACTATCCAAACCATAAACATATTTCATTGAAAATTTTAGTGCTGTTGC
>NZ_JBATHX010000112.1:0-5595 GCF_049667265.1 Algibacter sp.
TGGTTATATTGCTACCATCAAAAGCAACGTCTGAAGGCACGGTAATAACTTGAATATAATCTTCAATGGTTCGTCCGCAGGCATCGGTAAAATTCCATGTGTTGGTATAAGTGCCTTCATAATCGCAATCGCTATTCTGAACAAAATCTCCAGAAGTTTTAATCAGATTGAAATTACAATTATCGGGCTCGGGAAAAAGGTTTTGAGCGTTTTCCAAATCATTTGGATTATCCAGAGATAGGGTTCTGTCTAAATTTCCAACAGGCGTTTCCCAATTTACAATAGGTTGGTTTATGGCTATTATTAGAGGATTACCTAATTGGCAATCATTCAACTCATCCGAGCTATAGGTTGTAAATGTATTTGGGTTTTCATCACCCGTATAGGTAGCTGTAAATAGAAGTTGGAAGTTTAAATTACAAGTATCTTCAAGAAAATAGCACGCATCGTTAACCTTTAAGTTAAACTGAATATTTAAAAATGCATCACCTACATCAAGCAAACCATCTTCAATAAAAAATTCTAAAAGTCTTGTGGTGTTATCATAATTATAGGTGATACCGTCGGGCAAATCATCAGCCGAAACAAATTCAACATTGGTTGGTATGGTTTCAGAAAGTACGACGTTAAGCGCATTATCATTTCCTGTGTTAGAAAAATTTAAACCAAAAGTAACAACCTCGTCTGCATCGGTGGTATCATCAAAAGCCTCGGAAGTAAGCGTTATAGGGTAGAGGCTGGGCGACCAAACTTCAACAGCGAGCCCTAATAAAAACAGGCTGTAAGTCTCTTGATTGGAGGTCAATCGAATAGTGGCAGATGTTTGGCTATTTCCAATAAGATTATTGTCTGGATTGTCAAGTTTAAAAACGGCCGCATCAAAACCTAAGGTATTTAAACTGGCAGGGTTTCTGTCCGTAAAGTTCGTGTCTCCAATAGTGATTCTACTATTAAAAAAATTATCGGCAACCCGCCATGGGGCTGTAATATCAATAAAATCGCCAGCAATGTTTTGTATTTGAAACCTATCGCCAGTTAAAATTCTATCGCCTTCCAAAGCACCAAGTAAAGTATTAATATTTACTGGACCATTAGCAACGGTTGTAAAACCAGAAAAATTAATATCGTAATTATTAAAATCTCTGGTAATATGCGCATAGCCATCAAAAATACTCACGTTTTTGGAAACTAACTCCGGACTTTCATAAACATAAACAATTTGCCAACCTCCCGAAGTTCCGGTATTTCCGGTGCCATGCTGAAATAAAAAGCCTGTTTTAGCTTCAACATTGGCCACTTGATAAGTACCAAAAGGCGTTTCTAAATTAGTGACTAAAGGCGTAATATCCTTAAAGCACACATAAGGATCGTTGCTAAAATGGGTATCTCGACCTCTGTAAATAACGGCGTCTGCTGTTAAAGTTTCATAGGTCGTACTTCCAGGCAGGATGAGTTTAACATCATTAAAATTCCAATCGGGTTGGTTGTCTTCTTCAGCCTCATTTTCTTTATCGGCTGCTGCCCAATATAAATAGGCTTTTTTGATTGTAATACAGGTTAAATCGGGCTCAGGGTTCTCAAAATTGGCGCTACTGGAATTAAATGTTGAGGGGTCATTATCAATATCAACATAAACATTATCAGTAAAACTATGGTTGTCATCTTCACCATTATAGTTTTCTGTGGCAGTTCGAGATAAAACATTATTGGCAATCATTGTAAAATCGCCGTTTATCATTTCGTTAAAACGAGGTGTAAATTCTTTTTGTATTTGAGCAAAACTGGTAAGGGAAACAGCAAACAAACCTAAAAGTAAAAATAATAGTTTTTGCTTGTAAAATGGGCGTTTAAGGATATATGTAAAACAAGAGCCCATTGGAGGATTTATGCGTTTTTTAATGAATAAAATAGACTTGTAAATTGAAAAAACAGTAATTATCCATTCAATTTACAAGCCTTAAAATAAACATTTTTTTATTTAAAATAACTAAACGACTGTCCGTCTTTTATATTAAGTAATGTTTCATAAATTAATTTAATCACGTTTTCAACATCCTCCTTATGCACCATTTCAACAGTTGTATGCATATAGCGTAACGGTAACGAAATTAAAGCAGAAGCCACACCGCCATTGCTATAAGCAAAAGCATCGGTATCGGTTCCAGTAGCTCGAGAAAGGGCAGAACGTTGGAAAGGTATTTTCTTAGCCTCGGCGGTATCCGTAATTAAATCACGAAGTTTTTGCTGTACCGCAGGTGCATAGGCTATAACAGGACCTTTACCCATTTCTAATAATCCAGCTTTTTTCGGCTCAATCATAGGCGTTGTGGTATCGTGCGTCACATCAGTAACAATAGCCACATTTGGTTTAATAGTTTGGGTAATCATTTCGGCACCACGCAAACCAATTTCTTCCTGTACAGAGTTTGTAATGTAAAGTCCAAACGGTAATGTTTTTTTGTTTTCCTTAAGCAGTCTCGCCACTTCAGCAATCATAAAACCACCCATGCGGTTATCAATAGCGCGACACACAAACTTATCACCATTTAAAATATGAAATTCATCCGGATAAGTAATCACGCACCCAACGTGCACACCAAGTTTTTCAACATCTGCTTTTGTAGCACAACCACAGTCAATAAAAATATTATCTGGTTTTGGAGCTTCCTCTTTAGATTTATCGCGCGTATGGATTGCAGGCCAGCCAAAAACACCTTTTACAATGCCTTTTTTAGTATGAATATTCACCACTTTGCTCGGTGCAATCTGGTGGTCGCTTCCGCCATTTCTAATCACATAAATCAGTCCGTTATCCGAAATATAATTCACATACCACGAAATTTCATCCGCATGGCCCTCAATAACCACCTTGTATTTTGCCTTTGGGTTAATAACCCCAACCGCAGTTCCGTAAGTATCCGTTATAAACTCATCCACGTACGGTTTTAAATAATCCATCCACAGCTTTTGTCCGTCCCACTCATAGCCAGTCGGTGCTGCATTATTCAAATATTTTTCTAAAAAGTCCATCGACTTTTTGTTCAATATGCTCTTCTTTGCCATCTATATAAATTTTGTACTAAAATAATAATATAAAATGTAATGGAATAGATTATCTATATTCTTATTTATGAAAATATTTTGGGCGCCTATCTGCCGACAGGCAGGCCTAACGTGCTTATTTGCTAGCTAGTGTTTTAACCGATAAATTATTTTTTTCATGGATGGCTTATTTAAGCACATTTTTAAAAAAAACTAATCATTTTTAGTAAAATAGCCTTCATTCGAAACGGCAGCATCACTAACAGATATACTTGCGGTTTTAAACCATACCTCGGCATAATTTCCATCGGCATATTGTTTTTGAATATCGCCACCATGCGTTTCAGCTCCAGAACACCAGTTTTTATTAATATCTGGAGATTTCCCATTAGTTTGATTATAACAACCTAATTTAAAAAAGCAACCCTCGCCAGTATATGCGTTTTCGCGCTCAACACCGTCTTGCCCCATCGGTACAAATAAATTTTGTGTTTGCTCAGGAATGTCAGTTTTTTTAGCATATTCAGATACCAATAAGTTTTTTGTAAACGTTTTGGTGTCATGACCTTCACTTGTAAATGTTAGGTGCATGACACCATCTTTAACTTCAACTGTATAACTAAATTCTTCTCCTAATTTTATACCATCTTCAGGTTCTTCTGGGTAGGTGTCTGCAGTTGCTCCAACAACGGAAAAATCGTTGCCCCAAACCGCAGTTGAAAAATCCCATCTCCCTGAATTGTCGTCGCCTAAAGTATTAATTTCATAATGCCAAAAAACAGATCCTTTAGTATGACTTGGGAATTTCTTGTAAAAGATTTTTAGTGGTTCATTTTCATGTTTATCGGCACTATGAATCTGGCCAACAACTACAGCGTGCGTTGCCGCTACACGAGCATCACCAGTAGCCGAAACATTCATAACTTTAAGAGTGGCTGTCAATTTATCATCGGCAGTTTCAGGATACCATTTTTTTATTTGTGCCAATTCAGTTCTTGTATTGTTTGAAGTTCCGTGCGTGTCGCCGCCATTAGGTGCCTTAAAAACTACCCAATCATTTTTGCCATCATTAGTTGTATAAAAGAAATCTTTGTTTTCAAAATTATTGGCAATGCCAACATTCGAACCATCACCTAAAATCAATTTCCAATCATCAAAAAAAGGAATAACATCATTTGCATAAACGGTTTTTTCAATGTGTTCTACTTCAGTTTTTTTTTCTGAATTCTTACAACTACTTAATATTAAGAAAGTACCAAGTATTAAGCATGTTACTAAGGTTGTGATGTTTTTGTTATTCATGTTGTTATGGATATTATGTTAAAATATAATGCTGTTTTTATTAAAAATTTGCGGTCAAAAATTCTAGACAAAACAATTTTAAAAGGCAATGAAATTTAATAATTGTTTTAATAATGCCTAGTTAGGCGAATTTCGTCATTTTTATTGACAATTTCAAGGAATCTTTTAATTCAATAATTCAATACGCAATTCTTAGAAATTCAGTATTTTTGGCATAATAAATGTCCCATAATTTATTAGTGAAACGCTATTTTTAAAAGTCTGAAGGACGTATTAAAAATAGTTAGTTGAACTAATCCCGCTTTTGGGCGGGATCTTAGGTTAAACTATTTTAATTTAATGAACTACTTAAAGTACATATTTGTTATTTTTCCTTTATTGCTAGGTGCGCAGATAATGGAAACCGAACAAGATTCCATATCTGAAAAGTATTTGATAATAGAGGGCGATTCGCTTCCAAGAACTTCCATTGATTTAGATGAAGTTATGCTGCTTCACAAACTTAAATTTGACAGCAAAAATGACCGAATTCGATATTTAATTTTGCGGCGAAAAACCATAAAAGTATATCCGTATGCTAAATTGGCTTCGGAGCGTTTAGATTCGATGAATGCTCGCATGAAGACGCTCACAAAAACCCGAGATAAGAAACGCTATACCAAGCGTGTTCAAAAATATATAGAAGGTGAGTTTTCAGAAGAATTAAAAAAATTAAGCCGAACCGAAGGGCAAATTTTAGTAAAACTGATTCACCGTCAAACAGGTAAAACCACCTTTGATTTGATTAAAGAATTGCGAAGTGGGTGGCGCGCTTTTTGGTACAATACGACGGCTAGCATGTTTGATATTTCATTGAAACGTGAGTTCGACCCTGAAAATGAAAAAGAAGATTATTTAATTGAAGATATCTTGCAACGTAACTTTCAAAGCGGACGCTTAGAGCAACAAAAACCAGCCATTGATTTTGATTTTTACGATTTAACCAACAAATGGGTGCATCAAAAAACACCAGAATAAATGCGAATACAATCACCTTTTGAAGAAAAATTAAACGCCATAACTCATGGTTTAGGTGCTTTGCTTGGTGTTGTAGCTTTGGTGTTACTGATTACGCATAATTCGAATAAAACAGATTGGAGCTTATTTAGCGTTATTGTTTATGGGGTTTCCATCATTGTTCTTTTTACGGCTTCAACTTTTTATCATGCTGCAAAAGGGGAGAAGTATAGGCATTATTTCAGAATTATAGAC
>NZ_JBATHX010000113.1:0-2493 GCF_049667265.1 Algibacter sp.
CACTAAATATGTAGATGCGATTGCCACTCAGGTTGCTAAACTAGGTTTTTACTCAAATGCGATTCAAAATCCATTACAAGTTGACTTGGCCAATAAATTAGAAGCTCTTTCGGGATGTAAAGGTTACGAGTTGTGTTTATGTAATTCTGGTGCTGAAGCCAATGAGAATGCTTTAAAATTAGCATCTTTTAAAACAGGTAAATCGCGGGTTGTGGCTTTTAAAAATGGTTTTCACGGACGAACATCGGCGGCTGTTGCGGCAACCGATAACCCAAGTATTATTGCTCCAATAAATGCACAACAGAAAGTAACGATTCTTGATTTGAATGATATTGAAGGTGTAAAAACAGAACTTGAAAAAGGGGATGTTTGTGCCGTAATTGTTGAGTTTATTCAAGGTGTAGGTGGGTTGGACCAAGCAACTGCAGAGTTTTTTGAGCAAGTTGACGCACTTTGTAAAGCAAATAACACCATGTTTATTGCCGATGAGGTGCAATCGGGTTACGGACGCTCGGGTAAATTCTTTGCGTTTCAACATTATAAAGTAACGCCAGATATTATTTCCATTGCGAAAGGTATGGGCAATGGTTTTCCAATTGGAGGAATTTTAATTCATCCAGATATTGAAGCAAAATTTGGCATGTTGGGAACTACTTTTGGAGGAAATCATTTAGCATGTGCAGCTGGTTTATCGGTTTTAGAAGTCATTGAAGAACAAAAGTTGATTGATAATGTTAATGACATGTCTGAGTACTTCATTAAAATTGCTAAAACAATTCCAGAGATAAAAAACATTAAAGGAAGAGGTTTAATGATTGGATTAGAATTCGATTTTGAAGTTGGCGATTTAAGAAAAACACTAATCTACGACCATCATATTTTTACCGGTGGCGCATCCAATAAAAAGTTATTGAGGATATTACCACCATTAACTGTTAGAAAGGAACATATTAATATGTTTTTTGAAGCTTTAATTGAAGCATTGCCTGAAATTGATGAAACAAAAATAAAAGTAGAAAATAAAAAGTTGAATGTAAGTTGAAATGACTTTTCGTTGAAAGAAGAAATCACACCAGAAGTTATAGAATTTATTTCAACTGCCATTGAGAATCGAAAATTAAAAAAATGAACACATTACTATCCATAGAAACAAGAAATGCAGTATTACTAAAAATGGCTGTGCTATTAGAGCGCGAACGAAAATCGATTATTGCTATTAATAAAACGGATTTAGAGGCTTATAAAGGAGATGATATTTCGATGTTTGATCGCTTGAAAGTTGATGATTCAAAAGTTGATGAAATGATTAAAGCTGTCACTCATTTGGCTTCTCAAGAAGATCCAGTTGGTGTTGAGCGTTTTAGTTTTAAACATGAAAACGGAATGCAGGTTTATAATAAGACAGCATCGTTTGGAACGGTAATGATTATCTATGAATCTCGACCAGATGTTACGGTTGAAGCTGCAGGAATAGCGTTTAAATCTGGTAATAAAATATTACTAAAAGGTGGAAAAGAGTCCTTACGCTCAAATTTAAAAATTGTTGCCCTGTGGCACGAAGCTTTAAAAGAATTTGGAGCTTCAACTGATTGGGTGGAGTATTTAAAATTCAATAGAACAGAAACACAAGCTTTTCTAGAAAAACCAACTCAGAAAGTAGATTTAATTGTTCCTCGCGGTGGAGAACGCCTCATTGCTTTCGTAAAACAACACGCTACCTGTCCTGTTATTATTAGCGGACGTGGCAATAATTTCGTGTATGTGCATAAAGAAGCAGATTTTGATATTGCGCTGGATGTTATTCTAAATGGAAAATCAAAAATATCGGCTTGTAATGCTGTTGATAATGTTTTAATTGACAAAAACCTTCCGAATAAACAGGCATTCGTAAAATCATTAATTTCTAAATTAAAGGAAATAAAGGTTGAAGTTTTGGGAGATGATAGGATTTCAAAAGAATACGGCCTCGAAGCTATAAAATCAGACGCCGTTTGGTACGAAGAGTTTTTAGATTATAAAATGGTTATTGGTGAAATTGACTCCAATCAAAATACCATTGCCATGATTAACAAGTATTCTGGAGGCCATTCTTCAACTATTGTAACAAGTAATGATGCTGAAGCGAAATTATTCATGGAAAATGTAGACAATGCAGCGGTTTATCATAATGCATCAACACGTTTTACCGATGGAGGGCAACTTGGTTTAGGAGGCGAATTGGCTATTAGCACAGATAAATTACACCAACGCGGACCAATAGGTTTACAGCATTTGGTAACCAATAAATGGTATGTTCACGGAACTGGACAAACACGATAATAATGCAAAAAAAGAAAAGAATATTATTAAAAATAGGTTCTAATACGCTCACCAAGGAAACTGATAATATTTCCAGAGGTAAGATTGAGGACATTGCAAATCAAATTGCAAAACTAAAAGACACTTGTGAGTTTGTCATAGTTAGTTCGGGAGCGATTGCCGTAGCTAAACAGT
>NZ_JBATHX010000114.1:0-14772 GCF_049667265.1 Algibacter sp.
GGGCAAAGCTCTAAAAAGACCTATTGAAGTTCCACGAGATAAATTTGACGAACAGGAAGTTGAAAAGGAACAACAAAAAGCTTCAGAAGAATTAGAAAAGAAAGAAGAACAAGAGGGTTCTAATCCAGAACAGAAGGAACCTAGTGATGAAAGGAAACAGAATGCTAAAAACGCCAAGGAAAGCCAAAAGAAAGCTGCTCAAAAAATGAAGGAAATGAGTAAGCAAATGCAAGGCGCAATGCAATCGGCTGGAGGTGAGCAAATGGAAGAAGATGTGGATATGTTACGTCAAATTTTGGACAATTTGATAGTGTTTTCTTTTGACCAAGAAGCACTTATGGATCAATTTTCATCTATTGAAGCAAATAATAATAGGTATGCGTCATATCTTAAAACACAAAATAACTTAAGGGAACATTTTGCACATGTTGATGATAGTTTGTTTGCTTTATCACTTCGTCAACCAAAACTTTCTGAACAGGTTAATAAGGAAATAACAGAGGTGTATTACAATATTGATAAAGCCCTTAGTTTACTTGCTGAAAATCAAATTTACCAGGGAGTTTCTAATCAACAATTTGCCGTTACTGCAGCGAATAATCTTGCAGATTTTTTAAGTAATGTGTTAGACAACATGCAAGAAAGCATGAGCATGTCTGCTGGAAAAGGCGGCCAAGGTGATATGCAGTTGCCAGATATTATTATGAGCCAAGAGGAACTGAATAAGATGATGGAAGACGGAATGAAAAAGGGTGAACAAGGCAAACCTAAGGAAGGCGAAGGTAAAAAACCTGGTGAAGGTGAAAAAGAGGGCGAAAAAGGTAAAGACGGAAAGTCTGGTAAGGACGGTAAAGGAAAAGGTGATAAAAAAGGAGAAAATGGACAACAATCCGGAGGTGAAGGTGAAGGCACTAATGAAGACCAGAATGGGTTACTTTACGAAATCTACCAACAACAACAACAATTGCGTCAAGCGCTTCAGGATAAGTTGTCTAAAGAAGGTAAAAGTGGAAATGGCGATGCTTTTCTAAGAAGAATGGAAGATATTGAATTGGATTTATTGAATAAAGGATTTACGCAGCAAACGCTTCAAAAAATGATGGAATTGAAACATCAATTATTAAAAATGGAGAATGCAACCTTTCAACAAGGTGAGGATAATAAACGTGAATCTGAAACTAATAAAAAAAGTTTTGATAATAACACTAATAACCAAATTCCAAATGCAAAACAATATTTTCAAACTACTGAAATATTAGATAGACAAGCTTTACCTTTGCAGCAAGTTTATAAAAAGAAAGTGCAAGAATATTTTAAAAAGGAAAATGATTAATTTCAATTACGAAACAAGTTTTAAATTAGATTCAGAGGAACAAATTTCCAAATGGATAATTGAAACAATTGCTTCTGAAAATTTTAAATTGGAAGAGATTAATTATGTGTTTTGTGATGACGATTATCTTCATAAATTGAATGTTGAATTTTTAAAACACGATACGCTAACGGACATTATTAGTTTTGAATATTCAGTCGGAAAAATTATACAAGGAGATATATTTATTTCTGTTGAAAGAGTAGCAGATAACGCTAAAGATTTTGGCGTTTCATTTGAGGAAGAAGTAAAAAGAGTCATCATACATGGTGTATTACATTATTGTGGTTTTAAAGATAAGACGGATGATGATGCTAAGGTGATGCGCGATAAAGAGAACTTCTATCTTTCTCAACTAATTCAAGGTTAAAGATTTCAACGTATATTTGCAAACTTAAAATGGCGTTGTGTTCCACGTGGAACATAGTTAAATTTAAAAACAACTGTTATGTTGAGTGCAGTCGAAACATTTCAATAGAAAAATAAAACTAAATCATGTTTAACGAAGTTTATGATGTTATAGTTGTTGGAGCAGGTCATGCAGGAAGTGAAGCTGCAGCCGCTGCTGCCAATATGGGAAGCAAAACATTGCTTGTTACCATGAACTTGCAAAACATTGCGCAGATGTCTTGTAATCCGGCTATGGGCGGAATTGCAAAAGGACAAATTGTACGTGAGATTGATGCGCTTGGTGGATATAGTGGGATTGTTTCAGATACATCGGCTATTCAGTTTAAAATGCTTAATAAATCTAAAGGACCTGCCATGTGGAGTCCAAGAGTGCAAAGTGACAGAATGCGTTTTGCAGAAGACTGGAGATTACTTTTGGAAGGCACACATAATCTTGATTTTTATCAAGAAATGGTTTCTGGGTTGTTGGTCGAAAATCATAAAGTGGTCGGTGTTAAAACATCTTTAGGAATTGAAATTAAAGGGAAGTCGGTTGTTCTAACAAACGGCACTTTCTTAAATGGATTAATTCATATTGGAGATAAGAATTTTGGTGGAGGAAGAGCTGGTGAAAGAGCTGCTACTGGAATTACTGAACAGCTTGTAGAATTAGGTTTTGATTCAGGTAGAATGAAAACAGGAACACCGCCAAGAGTTGATGGTAGGAGTTTAGATTATTCTAAAATGCTTGAACAACCCGGTGATGCTAATCCTGAGAAATTCTCTTATTTAGATATTACGAAACCATTAGAGCATCAACGTTCTTGTCACATGACTTATACAAGTCTTGAAGTTCATGATTTACTTCGTGAAGGGTTTGATAGATCGCCAATGTTTAATGGTCGAATTAAAAGTTTAGGACCCCGTTATTGTCCTTCTATTGAAGATAAAATTAATCGTTTTGCGGATAAAGATAAACACCAATTATTTATTGAACCAGAAGGTTGGAATACTTGCGAGGTTTATGTAAATGGATTTTCTACATCCTTACCAGAGGATGTTCAATTTAAAGCATTGCGTTCTGTAGTTGGTTTTGAAAACGTGAAATTCTTTAGACCTGGATATGCTATTGAATACGATTATTTTCCACCAACACAATTAAAACACACGCTTGAAACTAAGCTTGTTGAAGGCTTGTATTTTGCTGGTCAAATAAACGGAACCACAGGATATGAAGAAGCCGCTTCTCAAGGATTAATGGCTGGCATAAATGCTGCTTTAAAAGTTCAAGAAAGAGATGCTTTTACTTTAAAAAGAGATGAAGCTTATATAGGTGTTTTGATTGATGATTTAATTACTAAAGGAACAGAAGAGCCTTATAGAATGTTTACATCTAGAGCTGAATATCGAACGTTATTGCGTCAAGATAATGCCGATAAAAGATTAACTCCTAAAGGATTTGGACTTGGTTTAGCTTCTGAAAAGCGTTTAAAACGCATGGAAGAAAAACATGAAGCGGCTGAAAAATTTGTTAACTTTTTTGAGAACGAAAGTGTAAAACCAGAAGTGATTAATCCTATTTTGGAATCTAAAAATTCTGCTCTTGTAAAACAATCTGGAAAGCTATTTAAGGTATTTGCTAGACCAAATATTGAAATGGATGATATTAGAAAGGTTGAAAGTGTTGAGGCTTATATTCAAGAAAATAGTTTGGATAGAGAAGTTATAGAGCAAGCAGAAATCCAAGTAAAATATGCTGGGTATATTGCCAAAGAAAAAAATAATGCAGATAAATTAACGAGGTTAGAATATGTAAAAATCCCTGCGAATTTTGACTATTCAAAAATTAAATCAATGAGTTTTGAAGCGAGGGAAAAGATGAAAAAAATTCAGCCTACAACCGTTTCTCAGGCATCTAGAATTAGTGGGGTTTCGCCAAATGATATTTCTGTTTTATTGGTTTATATGGGACGCTAAGTGGATAATCGATACTTTAAATTTGATATGTTCCACGTGGAACGTTTTAGTAATTTCATTTATATTCTTGTTTCATAATCTATTTATAACGTCACCTTGAGCGCAGTCTAAAATTCTTTTTAAAATCATTTGCACTATCTAAAAACGTGGTAAAACAAATTTCAAATCATATCTATTTAAAAGTAAAAGACCACTCTGTTTCTGGAGAAGAATTTGAATTAATTCAGAATTCAGAATACGGTTTTTTAGAAACTATTCCACAACCAACTTCAAATAGCTTATCGGATTATTATAAAAGTGAAGACTATATTTCGCATACAGATTCTAAAAGAAATTTATTCGAAAAAGCATATCATTTAGTCAGAACCATTTCCTTGAAAAATAAATTAAGTTTAATTAATTCATTTCTTTCAGAAGAAAAAAAACTTTTAGATGTTGGATGCGGAACGGGCGATTTTTTACAAACGGCCTATCAAAATAATTGGAAAGTTTCAGGAATAGAACCAAACGAAAGAGCAAGAGAAATTGCCAATAAAAAAACAAACAATTCAGTTTTTGAAATAGAACAACTTCTAAAGTTTGAAGCGCATAGTTTTGATGTCATTTCACTTTGGCATGTATTAGAGCATTTACCAGATTTGGATGATCATATAGCAATCTTCAAAAGATTGTTGAAACCAAATGGCACATTATTAATTGCTGTACCAAACTACAATAGTTATGATGCAAAACACTATAAAGAATTTTGGGCGGCTTATGATGTACCGAGACATCTTTGGCATTTCAATCGAGAATCAATTTCTAAAATAGTTTCAAAGTATGCTTTAAAAGTTGTAAAAGTAAAACCCATGTGGTTTGATTCTTTTTATGTCAGTATGCTTTCGGAAAAATATAAAACTGGAAAAATGAATGCGGTTAAAGGATTTTGGATTGGAATGCTATCAAATTTAAAAGCGATGGGGTCAAAAGAATCTTCGTCTTTAATTTACATCATAAAAAACAGCTAAAATCGATTTCTGTTCAGTCTGTCATTTCTTTGCACCAGTAACCACCCAAATACCAGCGAGCTTTTTCAAAGCGCCTTAAAACGCTTTATATTAATTCATTTTTAATAGAAATTACCTATTTAAAAAGGTGTTATCTATAAATATTACTGATATGTTAAAATCAAACCAATTCCGCATTTGTTTTTAACTTACTTTATTACTTTTGTTCGGATTTAAAAATCAAACAACCAAAAAATTAAAAACTGATGAAAAACATAATTTACTTAGTATTTGCAATGTTATTTTTTGCTTCTTGTGAAAAGCCTAATAAAATTGCTTTTGTTGATAACGGAACTTTAATAAATGATTATCAAGAAAAGAAAGATGTTGAAGCGAAGTTCCAATTAAAGGAAGAAGCCTTCAGAAAAAGAGCCGACAGTATAAGTCAAGCATTCCAAGCAGAAGCACAAAAAGGACAAGCAGAAGCACAACGATTAGCTAGAAGTAATAGACAGAAAGCCGAAGAGTTAATGGGCGGTTTGCAACAAAAGCAACAACAATTACAACAACAAATGCAAATGGAACAACAGATTTTGACACAAGCGTTTCAAACTGAAATTGATTCCGTTATTGTTAACGTAAAAGATTTTGTAAAAGACTACGGAAAAAAGAACGGTTACAATTATATATTAGGAACTAGTGATGCTGCAGCTACCGTAATGTATGGTGCTGAGCAAAGTGATTTAACGCAAACTATTTTAGATGCCCTTAATACGGATTATAAAAAGTAGAAAAATAGGACATTTATTGTAATAACATGAAACTGGCTTATGCCAGTTTTTTGTGCTAATTGGTTAAAAATATATATTATTTTTGCTGCTTTAAATGATTTATGGAAACCAAAAACCTTCAACGCATAGCGTTAAGTTCATACTTTTTTTTATCGGGTTTATGCTTTTCATCATGGGCATCAAGAATACCAACGTTAAAAGACTTTTTTCATTTAAACGATGCACAGTTGGGCTCCTTGTTATTAATAATGCCATTTAGCGCCTTAATTGGTATTGTTGCTTCTGGTTGGTTAGTTTCAAAATTTGATACCAGAAAACCATTAGCCGCTTCTTTCGTTCTTTTTGCATTAGCTTTAATTGGAATTTCATTCGCAAAAACGACTTTAATATTAGTTGTTTTATTAGGTCTTTTTTCTGTTTTTTTACGCATCCTTAATATTGCTATGAATGCCCAATCCATATCACTTCAAAAGGAATTTAATAAAAAAATAATTGGTTCTTTTCATGGTATTTGGAGTATTGGAGGTGTTGTTGGTGTCTTGTTTTCTACGGTGATGTTAAAATTGGGCGTGTCCATTGAAGTTCATTTAACTTCAATAGGTGTTATAACTGTTTTAGGTTCTATAATTGCTTACAAGTATTCCTTGAAAAATGATAAATCAACTGTTGGGAATAAATTAGTATTAGGAAAACCAGATCCACTTATTTTTTATCTAGGATTACTTATATTTTTCGCTGCCATTTGTGAAGGTGGCATGTATGATTGGAGTGGCATTTATTTTAAGGAAGTAGTAAAAGAGGATATATTCACGTATGGATATTTATTATTTATGACTTGCATGGCAACATCAAGGATTTTCCTTGATAAACTATTAGACAGAATGAGTATGGCAGTTATGTATATTATTAGTGGTATGCTCATTTCAATAGGCATATTAATAGCCATAATTTTTCCTCACTTTTGGACTGCTTTAATTGGGTTTTGTTTGGTAGGAATTGGTGCTTCTGCTGTTTTCCCAATGACTTATATTTTGGCTGGAAAATCAAAAAACTATTCTCCAGGAATGGCTATTTCAATAGTAGGAACATACGCTATTATAGGCGTGTTTATTGGGCCGCCATTAATTGGCTATTTGTCACATGCTTTTGGTTTGCAATATGCTTTTTTTATATTAATGTTTTGCGGGTTAATGTTTATTCCTATTTCTCAATTATTTTTTAAAAGCGAAAAGAATCAGGTTTAGCTAATTTGGTGGTTTGGTATAAAAAGAAAACGCTTTTTCAATAAGCGAAACTTCCATATTTCCTGTTCCAATTAACTCACCATCCGCTTGAATATAAGGTGCGTTTTCTTGGTTAAATTGAACGGTAACAGATTTCGTTTTTAAAGAGACTACTTTTTTATTCTCTGTAATGGTACCATTAAAAAGCTTCACTAAGTTTTTAATAATTTCAAACTTTCTAAAATCTTGAGCAATGGTTACATCTAATAACCCATCAAAAGGATCTGGCTTATCTGTTAGTTGCATACCTCCGCCGGAATATTTACAGATGCCAATTAAAATCATAAGCGTTTTTCCTGAAATAACTTCAGAATTTAAACCAACTTTGGAGTCAAAGTTTCTAAAGGAAAACAAACTCACTAAAGTTCCGTATAAATACGCTAAAGCACCAATATGTTTGTGTTTTCCAACCTTACTCACCACCAGTCCATCAAAACCAACGCCAGCTAAATTGTTAAAGAATACCGCCGGTTTTGAACTATTTTTAATAACTAGTTTCCCAATATCCTGAGTTGCTAAAACGCCATTTTTAATTATTTGAATAGCTGCCTCAAAATCTAGAGGAATATGGTGTGTTTTAATCCAATCGTTTCCTGTTCCAATTGGAATTATGCCCACTTTAATTTCAGATGAAAGAAAATCATTTTGAGTCATAATACCATTCAAAATATTATGTAAAGTGCCATCGCCACCAATGCAAATAATATTGGTTATACCATTTTTTATAGCTTGATGAACAAGTGTAGTGCTATGTTTAGAATGTGTGGTAAAAGCAAACTCAAAGTCAAAAAGGTGTGTTTCTAAAAGGGATTTAATTTTTGGCCAATGTTTCTTGCTCGATCCATTACCCGAAGTTGGGTTAATAATAACGAACCAAGTATTGGATTCAGCATCCATTATTCGGCTTTTTTATGAAGTAATCGTGTTAATTTAATGGATAAATCGGTCAATATAATTTTAGAATTCCCGTTGCGCTCAATATGGTAAATGGCGTCTTGCAATTCGTTGCTAATGTCCATAATGTTATTACCATGAACAAAAGGCGCGAAATTTTCAAGTTTAAATTTCTCCGTTTTTGGCTCTAAATATACCAAGTCTGTGGCGTTATAATTCAGCAATAAAGCCTGCCTAAAAAAGTCCAAACAAAAATTAAGAAACTGCTTTTGAGTTTCGCGTCCTGTTTTGGCAATATCTTCACTCCAAGAAATTAAATCGTGAATAGCCGCTTTGTTTCCTTTGGCTTTAAAAGCACTACGAATCCAAAATACAAACCAAGTTTCGAACTGAATATCTTCAGAGTCTTGATACACCAAATCGCATGCTTTATTGTAATTCCCATTAGCCTGATGTGCAATTTTTGTGGCAACTGCAATATCAATATTATACTGTTTTATTAATCCTTCTATAATATTATTTTCAGCCAATGGCGAAAAATGTAAAATTTGGCAACGCGACCTAATGGTGTTAATAATTTGCTCTTCATCTTCAGCAATTAAAAGGAAAACAGTTTTGTTTGGCGGCTCTTCAATTAGCTTTAAAAGCTTGTTGGCACATTGCCTATTCATTTTTTCTGCCATCCAAATTAGCATCACTTTATAACCACCCTCGTAAGATTTTAAGGTTAGCGCTTTTGTAATCTCGTAAGCTTCTTCAACACTAATTAAGCCCTGTTTATTGTCAACACCAAGCAACTTATACCAATCAAAAAGGTTGCCATAAGGCTGTTCTTTTAAAAGTTGACGCCATTCCTCAAGGTAAAAACTAGAAACGGGTTTACTTTTTACTTTTTCGCTTGTAGTAACCGGAAAGGCAAAATGCAAATCGGGATGCGAAAAGTTTTTGAATTTCAGGTTACAAGCATCGTTCCCCGTGTTATTTTCACCACCAGAATTCGAGCATAAAATATACTGTGCATAAGCCAAAGCCATTGGCAAAGTACCAGAACCCTCTTTACCAACAAATAGCTGGGCATGCGGAATTCTACCATTATCAACACTTTGGGTGAGGTGGTTTTTAATATGATTTTGGCCTAAAATATCTTCAAAAAGCATAAAAACAAAAGTAAATGAATTTTTTCGGTTTGAAATTTTATCCTTTAAAATTATTTATGCGTTACGCCTCCTAAGGTCGTCGCCGGGCTTTTCGTTACAAGTCCTCGCTTCCAAAAGGTCGCTGTGTGCTTCCTGCCTGCCGGCAGGCAGGTCCACTTCAATCCCTAACGCGCTTATTTGCTAACTTGGTTTTCTAAATTGAAGGTTGTTTTATTCAGGACAAGACAGAGGTTCGTTTAACGGTCTTGTGTATGATTAGTTGCGTGGTTAAGCACGAAAGTTAGCAAATAAATACCGAATAGAAAATCCGCGAGGATTTTCGTAAGTATGCTAGAACCAAGCAATTAATTATACACGGTGTTATGCCACGTTATTTTTCCGAAGTTGTTAATTCTGTCAGATATTTCTCCGTGTATTTTTCTCCAAAATTGTCAATCGTAATTGCAAAGGCGAAATGTAAAATAAGTGCCGTAAATATTCCGAATAGTATAGACTTTGGGCTTAAAAAAGACATTGCCAGTATAAGCACAACAATCAAAATTCCGTAAGTTAATTTGAGCCAAAAGAATGACTTCATTGCCTTTGCGGTAGCTATAGTCTCTGTTTTTACAAAATCCGATTTATTGTTTTCATAAACCGAAATCTTGTCATCAATTTTTTGTTGGTATTTAAGATATGTAGGGAACATTGCAGTCATTTCAATAATCCCGACTACAATCATAGTAATTGCAAAACTTTTATGATTCGAAAATAATAGAAAAAGCAAACCAACAACTGTCGAAATAATTCCAATTATTCCAGCGAAAAGAAATAATGTTTTTTCACTATTCAAAAAATCGATTATCCAATCCATATTTCTTGGTTTACTTTTCAAATTTATAATTATTTCCAAGTTACAATATCCTTAAAATCTCTTCTTGATTTTGCGTGAGGTGGTTCTTCTTTTCTATAACCGAAAGCGACCATAAATGATAAGCCATATTTATCTGTATCTATTCCAAATTTCCCTCTTAATAAAGCCTCTGCTTTTTCTTGATGAAATCCTTCAATTGGGCAACTATCTATTCCGTTTAAGGCAGCAGCAGTCATCATATTTCCTAATGCAATATAAGTCTGTTTTGAAGCCCAATCAAATAATTTTTTGTCAGTATCTAAATCAAAATCATTTTCTTGAAATTCTCTATAAAATTTCGAATACATTTCAATGACATCTTCTGGTAGTTGTTTTACTTCTTTCATCATATGCATAATGTAGTCTGCATCGTGTTTTACCATGGGTGCTTTCATGCTTAATCCTAAAATAAAATGACTTGCAGTATCTAATTTCACAGGCGCTCCCCAAGCTACTGGTTTTAATAACTCTCGTAATTCTTGATTTTGAACTACAACAAAATGCCAAGGTTCAAATCCAAATGAACTTGGTGATAAATTTGCGGTTTGTAATATAAAATTTATATCATCATCAGATAGTTTTTTAGTTGCATCAAATTCCTTTGTCGCATGTCTAAATTGAAACGCATTTATAATGTCTTTTTTGGAAATATTTGGTGTATTCATTTTTTAATTTTTTATTACTATAATTTTTATAGTTGCAAAAGTAAGTATAGTATTTTATCTTTGCAATAACGGTCAAAAAGGATAGTATAAAATTTATTGAATATATGTATCAATTTAAAGGAAAAGAATACCCTTGTTGTGCAAGTTTAACAATGGGAATAATAGGTGGTAAATGGAAAACTGTAATCTTGTTTCATTTGAGGGAAAGTGCATTACGCTATAACGAGTTAAGAAAAGAAATGCCTACTGTTACCGAAAGAACATTAAGCTTGCAATTAAAGACATTAGAGGAAGATGGAATTATAAAAAGAACTGTTTACACATCTAAACCACCTTTAAAAGTGGAATATTCATTAACTGATTTTGGTAAAACACTAATTCCTGTAATAATGTCTATTGCAGAATGGGGCGTTTTTGCGGTTGAAAATCAAACTAATTAAAACTGGTTTTAATATTCGGTTAATTTGAAAAAAATGCAGACTACAATTCTATAGTCTGCATTTTTGATTTTATTCTAATTAAATTTAAAATTTACCATTTTCATTTTTCCATTCTTCTTTTGGTGCAATAGTTTCCATTACATCCCAATGTTCAGCTATTTTTCCATTCTCAACTCTGAATAAGTCAAAAAATGAAGTGTGTTTATCTCCAAACGAACCTTCGCTAATGGTTAATACAAAATTCCCTTCTCCTAAAACTCTATGTACTTTATCAAATTTCATTGTAATTCCTTGTGAAGCCAAATATTCCAATGCTTTTCCAAGTCCTGAAAGTCCATCTGCAATGTTAGGATTGTGCTGTATGTAATTATCTCCATCAAAATATCCAGCCAATTTTTCCATTTTTCCATTTACCAAAATGTCTTCTACAAAGTTCTTTACGAGAGTTTTGTTTTCTTCAGTTTTGTTGATGTCCTTGATTTCGGTTGTTCCATCAATCATAGTATGTCCACTTGGATTTGGATTTTCTGGTTTTTCTTGCAGATTATCCCAATGTTCTACGATTTTTCCATTTTCAAACCTGAAAATATCGAAACCGATTTTTGGTCCAAAAAAATTATAATCCGTTTGAGTGAAAACAAAATCGCCATCTTCAAAAGCTCTAACTGTGCTCACTTTCGCAGAATTAGGTGGAAGTTGTTGCAATAATGCCCCAAATCCTGCAAGTCCGTCTACAACTCCAAGATTGTGTTGAATATACTTGTTTGGGTTAATAAAACCAACTGGTTCTTGAGCACCAGTTTCGATGCTTTTTAAAAGAGCAATTACTTTTTCTTTGTTTGAAATTTCCATTTTTTCTTCTTTTTTATTTGTTGAATTTGTTTTTTGGCTTTTACAAGATGTTAATCCTATTGCCAAAATTACCGTTGCACTTAATAGTATCTTTTTCATTTCTATGATTTTAAATTGATACTGCAAAGTTGCAATGAAGAAGAAGAAAAGAAACGATAAAAAAAGTCCTTTGAATGATACTTTTACGCCAAATTGAATCTTTCTCTAAAATCAACAGGTGTTTTTTCAATATGTTTTTTGAAGTATTTAATGAAGTTTGTTGGCTCTTCAAAACCTAACGAAAACGCTATTTCTTTGACGCTTACATTTGTATGAGACAATAACCTTTTTGATTCTAACAAAACTCTATCGTCAATGATATTTTTGGGTGTTTTTCCAAAAATTTTAGAAGTAGCTTGATTAAGTCTTTTTGGTGTCAAGTGCATTTCTTTACAATAAAAACTAACTTTTTTATGACTTACGAAATTGTCATCTAATAACGTTTTAAAGTATAATGCTTGTTCAAGGTTGGCATCTTTTTTTAATTCTATAAAATCTTGTTTTCGTCTTTCCCTTTCACAATGTAGTAAAAGGTTACGCAAGTCGTTTCGAAGCAAGTCGGATTGGTAGTTGTCTTTAGAGTTCTTTAATTCAGTTTCCAATAATTCAAAAATAGTCTCAATAATAGAGCTGTTCTTGGGTATTTGAATCTGTGAAATAGATAGCAAGTCGTTGAACAAAATACTACTTCTCAAAAACTTTGTATCTGTTTCTGTTTTGCAGAAAAAACTGTCAGTAAATAAAATTGCTTTTCCACTAAATCTTGTTTTATAATCAAATAGTTGAACACTATTTTTATTGACAAAAAGTAATGAGTTCGGTTTGATTTTTATTGAGTTGAAATCGACCAAATGTGTTGGCGTTCCTTTTTGAAACCATAAAATTTGATAAAATTCCGCTCTATGCGGTTTTTTTATTTCTTCGGGAAATTCATTGAAAAGAAAGTCAAAATCAATGATTTCAAATTCCTGTGGAAGTCCTTCTTTGAAATCATATTTTTGAATTTTATCTGTCACTATTTCATAGTTTTAAAGCTTACTTCTGGTAAATATAGTCAGGTTTACTAAATTTTGATTGTATTTATTATGTTGGTTTTAATGTGGCATAACGGTTTTACGCATATGAAATCGTTTCAATGTTTTATATCCGACGTTAAACGAAGGTAGTTGAAATTTTTTACAAAGTCAATTCATATACTCATCTGATAAAACAATTAATTTGAGTAAAAATTGTTATAAAATTTCAGAAGATAAAAAACAGAATTATGGTTTTCAACCATTCAAATCTCTAAGGCAAAATAGCGTATTCCAATAAAATTAAAAATTTCTTTTCAATCTACATCGTTTTCGTGAAAAAAGTCATTTTTTATCGCTTTATAATTAGTTACATTTGTGTTTCAAACACTTAAAAAACAAAAACATATATATAATGAAAACGCTTAACGATTTTAATTTTAAAAATAAAAAAGCATTAATTAGAGTAGATTTTAATGTGCCTTTAAATGAGAAGTTTGAAGTTACAGATGCCACAAGAATTGTATCTGCAAAACCAACAATCATTAAAATTCTAGAAGACGGCGGAAGCTGTATTTTAATGTCGCATTTAGGACGTCCAAAAGGATTTCAAGATGAGTTTTCATTAAAACACATTGTAAATAAAGTAGAAGATGTTTTAGGTGTAGAAGTGAAAATGCTAGCTGATTGTATAGGTAAAGATGTTGAAGCTGCAGCTGCAAGTTTACAACCAGGTGAAATTTTATTACTTGAAAACTTACGTTATTATAAAGAAGAAACTGCTGGCGATGTTGATTTTGCTAAAAAATTAGCAAAATTAGGAGATATTTATGTTAACGATGCCTTTGGTACTGCTCACAGAGCGCACGCTTCTACAACTATCGTGGCTCAGTTTTTTGAAGGTAAAAAATGTTTTGGTAGCTTATTAGCTCAAGAAATTGAAAGCATCAATAAAGTTATGGAATCAGGAGAAAAACCTGTATTAGCTATTCTTGGTGGTGCAAAAGTTTCTTCAAAAATTACGATTATTGAAAACATTCTTGATAAAGTAGACCACCTAATTATTGGTGGTGGTATGGCATTTACGTTTGTAAAAGCACAAGGCGGAAAAATAGGAAACTCTATTTGCGAGGACGATAAAATGCCGTTAGCTTTAGATATTTTAAAGCAAGCCAAAGCTAAAAACGTTCAAATTCATATTCCCGTTGATACGATTGCTGCTGATGCTTTTAGTAACGATGCAAACAAACAAACTGTTGATATAAATAAAATTCCTGATGGATGGGAAGGTGTTGATGCTGGACCAAAATCTATCAAACTATTTCATGATGTAGTAATGCAATGTAAAACAATCCTTTGGAACGGACCATTAGGTGTTTTTGAAATGGAAAGTTTTGCAAAAGGCACTATTGAATTAGGAAACTCCATTGCTGAAGCTACTAAAAACGGCGCATTTTCACTTGTTGGAGGAGGTGATTCTGTGGCGGCTGTTAAGCAATTTGGTTTTGAAGATAAAGTTAGCTACGTAAGTACTGGTGGTGGCGCTATGCTTGAAAGCTTAGAAGGAAAAACACTTCCTGGAATTGCTGCTATTTTAGAATAATTTAATACACCTCTCAGGTTTCTAAAACCCGAGAGGTGTTAATATATTTTGTTCTTAGAAAAATAAATACGATTTTAGCCATAATATCATTCATTAATTGGTTTTATGGCTTTTCGGTTTTTCATAGTATTATGTCTTTTTAATATAAGTGTTTGTTTTGCGCAAACACCAGAATCTAATTCAATACAGAATACAAAAATAAACGATACCATTGCGGTTGAAGAGTTTATAGTTAGAGACTCTATAGTAGTAGACCATACGCGAACGGTAAAAGTTATTGAAGCTGAAATAGACAGCACATCAATCAATAATTTAAAGGATAATGAGTTTGTATTAAAACTCGACGAAGCTTGGTTTGAGGAGCTGTACAGCAATCGTTTATTCGATACCATCTACAAATCGGTAAGTGAGCTAGATT
>NZ_JBATHX010000115.1:0-2228 GCF_049667265.1 Algibacter sp.
ATTACTTGTTAACACTTGATTGTCAATATCTTTAGTTCCTGTAAGCATGCCCTCTGCCCCATAGCCTACTGCGATATTTAACCATTTTGGAATGTTACTTTCTTTAAAAAATGCATGTAAGTTAGCGCTTAGCCAATAGGTTTGTCCGTTATAATCTTTCAGAACTTGTTCAAAAAATGTTTTTCCTAGCTTATCTGGACGATGTTTTGCATAATTTGTTTGATGAAAAGAGTATTTTAAGGCAATTCGTTGTTCTTTCCAGAGCAATTCTTGCCCAATATACAATCCGGTTCCTGCACAATTGGCTAAAATATCTCCCCAAGAAAAACCCCATTCTGATGAAAAACCATCAAACACTTCAACAGCAGATAAAAAAGTAAACCCTAAAGTAGCTCCGTAAATTAATTGATCCCTTTCACTAACACCACTCCAATTTAAAAGTTGCGCACCATGTTTCCCTAGTTGGTAAGACGTAAATACATGACCAAGCTTATCCATCTGCAACCATTCATTATTATCATTGATGGTATGGAATTTTGATTGTTCGAAATCTGCATACCAAAGTTGATTTAAACCAACTAGGGTTATGATACCTGCAGAAGCTTCAGAAATAGTCACAGCATTGCGCCTAGGTTTGTTTAAGGTGTCACTTGCAGTAAGAAACTTATCAAGTTTTGATTGTTGCCCAAAAGAAAGTATTGGTAATAAAACAGCAATAATAATATGTTTTACTAGCGAAAAACGCACTATTTATTAATCCCTTGAGATGATAAATAACGTTGATATTCTCTAGCATTTACATTATGCTGTGCTAAGGTTTTTGCAAATTTATGAAACCCAAAATTTTTAGCATCGGCAGCAAAATATAAATATTTATGATTTTCATAATTTAAAACTGCATCAATAGCTGAAATATCTGGCATGGCAATAAGTCCTGGTGGTAATCCTCTGTTTTTATAAGTATTGTAAGGTGACTCAATATCTTTATGAACATTTAAAACACGTTTAATAATTGTATTCTCATATTCTGGAAGTTGGTAAGCAGCAAATTTTAAAGTCGGATCGGCTTGAAGTGGCATGCCAATTCTAATTCTATTCATATAAACACCAGCAATTACTGGTTGTTCTGAAGCTTGTTTTTATTCCTCATAAACTATGGAAGCCAAAGCAATAACTTGATCTTGAGATAAACCAATGTCATGCGCTTTTTTTATTCGAGCATCCGTCCAGAAACGATTATATTCTTTAAGCATGCGTTCTCTGAATGCTTCAGCCGACGTATTCCAGAAAAACTCATAACTATTAGGTAAATACATACCTAAAGCTGTTTCTTCTTTAAAATTATTTTTATTTAAAAATGAAGTGTCTTTCATGGTATTTAAAAGCGACACACTATCCGCTTCAATTTCTTTTGAAACGCGACCAGCCAGTTTCGCTAAAGTACTCTGATTATTAAAAGACACTTTAATTGGCAAGTTGTTACTTCTTATAGAGTTTATAATATCATTATTAGTCATTCCTTTTTTAATCTGGAAACGACCAGCTTTTATGTATTTCGTATATTCTTTTCGTTCTGCTAAATCATCAAAAGAATTGATATCGTCCAGCAAAGGTTCAAGTTGCTTTCTAACTTGGGCATAAGTTGCTCCAGTAGGAACATAAATATACGCCGTTTCATTGTTAAAAGCGGTATTGGGTTTTAACATGGCTTTGTAAACAAAATTCGCAAAAAATGCCGCCACAATAAGGCCAATAACTAAAATTGCTAAGAGTATCTTCTTAATGTACATCTATTATTTATTAATAAGCTGATAAAAATATTCGTTTTTATAAGAACCATTTACATAGTTCCATTCTTTTTTTAATCCTATTTTTTTAAATCCTTGATTTTCAAATAATTTAATACTAGCATCATTTTCTTCTGAAATATTACAATATAATTGATGCAAATCTAAATGCCTAAAACTATAATCGATAAGTAATTGTAATGCTTCACGGCCATAGCCTTTTAATCTGTTATTTGGTTCTTTCACTAATACACCCACGCCGGCTCTTTTATTTTTAAAATCGAAATCGAACAGGTCAATCATGCCTAAAGCGACATCATCATAATTTGAAATTACCAATCTTAATTGTTTAACTTCATAAATATCTTTATGCGCGTGCTCTAAATATTGTTTGATTAAAAATTTAGAATATGGTGTTTGGGTATTACTAATTTCCCAGAT
>NZ_JBATHX010000116.1:0-10641 GCF_049667265.1 Algibacter sp.
GCATGACAAGCAATAACACAAGCACCACATCCTGTACAAGCGTTTAAATCGATTGCTAAATTGAAGTGATGTCCTATTGAACGATCAAATTCATCCCACAAATCAACTTCTGGAGAAGTAACTGGAGTTTCTTGATGATTTAATGAAACTGTTGGAACTTTATTCCAAACATCTCTATTTGAAGTATTGAATATCTCTAAAGTTGTTTCTTTAATAATATCGCCACGTCCCATTAAGGTATTGTGCAACTGTACTGAAGCAAATTCATGCTCACCTGCCGCTGCCTCAACAGTAACGTCTTGAACGCTATTAAAATTTTGATAAAATGCATAAGCGTTAACACCTGTTTGCATTTCCTCTTTTAATCCTAATGTTTTTCCGTACCCTAATGCTAAACCAACAGAACCTTTTGCTTGGCCTGGTTGAATCATTACTGGGACTTTTATTGTCGTTCCATTTACAGTAACATTAGCATAACTACCATTCAATGCGCCATTTGCAACGTGGGTATTAGATAACCCTTTAGCATCAGCATCGGCTTTTGAAATAGTTAAGTAGTTATCCCAAGATGCTCTGGTAAGCGGATCCGGAAATTCTTGTAACCATGGGTTGTTGGCTTGTTGACCATCACCCATACCTATTTTAGTATATAAAGTTAATTCTAAACCTGAATTTGATTTTGCAGAAGCCGCTAAAGCTCTAGCCGCATTTCCTGAAGGTGCTTCAGCTGATTCTTCAGCATTTGAAGTTTCTACTGTACCAGTAGCAATTGTTCCAACAAACACACCATCATGTAATGCTTTATTGAAAGAACCTCCACCTAAAATTCCTGTTCCCCACGCTTCTTTAATATAATCATGATAAGAAACATCGTTTCCTGTCCATTTTAATAAAGCGTCTTGAAATTGTCTGGTATCAAATAAAGGACGAATTGTTGGTTGTGTTAACCCATAATGTCCTTTTTTAATTTCAACATCACCCCAAGATTCTAAATAATGTGGTGCTGCTGCAATATATTGTGCTTCCGAAGACGTTTCATCTACTTTCATAGAAAACGCCACAGATAATTCTACCTTTTTCAATCCTTCAGCAAAATCTGAAGCATTTGGTAAGGTATAAATTGGATTTACACCACTCATTATAAGTGCTCCAACACGTCCAGCTTTCATATCATCAACCAAACTAGCCACCGCAGCATCGCTACCCTGTCTAGTTTTTATAGGAGATGATTTATCAAGAGCTTGACAAGATAAAACTTCATTTATTTCTAAAGCAACGGTTTGTGCATTTACATCTTGAATACCAGTAATTACTAAACCTTTACTTCCTGCTTTTTTAAGTTCAGACGCTGCTTTTTTAACAGCATCTTCAATATTTTCTGGTAAGGTTGCTGAAACCGACCCACCCACGACATAACTATATAATTTAGCTAAAGCCAGTTTTTGTTGTGTTGGTGTTAATGGCACACGTTTATCAGCATTTGCACCAGTAAGAGACATATTTGACTCAAATTGCAAGTGTCTTGACATTTTACCATGATCTGGCACTCTATTCTTAGAATATCCAGAATCAAAACCACCACCTTGCCAATCTCCTAAGAAATCTGCACCAAAAGAAACGATGGTCATGGCTTTAGAGAAATCGTAATTAGCTAATCCGCGTTCTCCATATTTAGCTTGGTATGCATCAAGTGCAGCCGATTCTGAAACAGCATCGTATACTACATGACTTACATTACCATATTTTTCTTTGAATTCTGAAATCAACTTACTTGTAGAAGGACTAGCAAATGTTTGTGTTAATAATACAATGCTTTTATTAGCCGCAGCAATATCAGTTAATTTTTGAGAAGTTTCATCATCAAAATCACTCCAAGATATAGCATCTTCACCTTTTCTAGGACCTTGAACTCTCAGGCTATCATACAATCCTAAAACCGAAGCATTTACTCTAGCATTCGCACTACCATTAGTAGCTGCCAACGTATTATTTTCAATTTTAATTGGACGCCCTTCACGGGTTCTTACTAAAACACTAGCAAAATCGAAACCATCTGCAATTGTTGTTGCATAATAGTTTGCAACCCCAGGAACAATCTCTGTTGGTTGCACTATATAAGGTATTGATTTTTTTACAGGACCCTCACAAGCAGCTAAAGATGCTGCAGCTGTGCTAAATCCTACATATTTTAAGAAATCGCGACGTGTTGTAGATGTTTCTTCTAAAGTCTTTTTATCACCTAAAAATTCATCAGTAGGAATCTCTGCTACAAACTCGTTTTGTTTTAGCGTCTCAACAATAGAACTATTTTCGTTTAGCTCTTCAACACTTTTCCAGTATTTCTTGTTTGATGACATATTATATAATTGAATTACTTCTTGTTTTTATTATTTAATTACTCCTCTTTATCGAAAAGAAAACTACCTAATTAGTAGTGACATTTACCACATTCCAGACCACCCATTTGAGCAGCTGTCAACTCTTCTACACCATACTTTTTGGATAATTCTTCATGTATTTTTGTGTAGTAGGCATTGTCTTTAACATCTATATTGGTTTCTCTATGACAATTGATACACCAGCCCATGGTTAATGGCGCATGTTGATACATAATTTCCATCTCTTCAACAGGTCCGTGACATGTTTGACATTCAACACCAGCAACAGTTACGTGCTGTGAATGGTTAAAATAAACAAAATCTGGTAAGTTATGAATACGCACCCATTTTACTGGTTGTGTTTCACCTGTATATTTCTGCTCTGCATCATCCCATCCTACAGCAGCGTATAATTTTTTGATTTCGCCATCATAGAATTCTTTAGAGTATTCTGCAGTAGCTGTTTCTGGTGCTACTTCGTAAATTGACTTATGACAATTCATACATACATTAAGTGATGGAATACCTGAATGCTTACTTACTCTGGCTGAAGAATGGCAATATTTACAATCGATACCGTTATCACCTGCATGAATTTTATGTGAGTAATGAATAGGCTGAACCGGCTCATAACCTTGATCTACACCTATTTGCATAAAATATCCATAAACAAAATAAGCACTTGCTAATAAAAAGAATATAGAAACAACTAACATTAAAAATTGGTTTTGCACGAATGCTTTCCAAAGTGGCTTTCTTTTTGAATCTTCTGGTAAATTAATCCCTTGAGCATCTGCAAAACGACGTAAAGTTTTATTAACCAAATACAATCCAGCAGCTAAAAGAATAAATAAAATAGCTAAGGCACCTAATATAATTTCGTTTGAAATACCACTTGAAGCACCACTTGATTCTCCTCCTCCAACTGGAGCAGCAGCTTGAACAGGCGCTTTCTTTTCTTCAGCTGTATAAGCTAAAATATTACTTATGTCGTCATCAGACAATTGCGGCATAGCAGTCATCGCTGCACCACCGTATTCGTCATATATTTTGTTTGCGTAGGCGTCTCCAGATTTAATTACACCGGCACTATTACGAATCCAAGCAGCAATCCAAGCACGATCTAAACCTTGCTCTTCATCTAAACGTGCTTCTACATTACGTAAAGCAGGTCCAGTCATTTTTTTATCTAACTGATGACATGCAGCACAATTGGCGTTAAATAATGATTTTCCTTTTGTTGGATCTCCCTCCTGAGCGGAAAGAGCGGTTGTAAACGCTAATAAAATAATTAAGCTCAAACGAAGAATGCTATTACTTAATTTACGGTAATTTACCTGTATCATATTGTTGGTTAAATTAACTTCTAAACTTTGGTATGGTTTTTTCATTACATGAATAGAAAAAACACAGTTAAAAAAATCTCTCGCAAAAGTAATATTAAAAGTCGATTTTAGAAATGTTAGAGAAGTGTTAATTACTAATTTAGAGGGATTCTAAATAATAAAAAGAACCACAATTAAGTTTATAACGTATACATTTGTAAAAAATATTTAAAAATAAAATCATACCTGTAATTTTAAATAGTTATTAATTAATGATTATTGAGAAGTTAAAGATTATAGATAAATTATAAGAAACCCACACATGAAACCATTGCATTTAAAAATAAGTTTGTTTAGCCTTTTATGTTTAGTATTAACCTCATCAATTAGCTATGCTCAACAAGGAAATGTTGTAATAAATCAAGATAAACATATAACTGTTTTATTAGATTTAAAAAAGGAGATGAATAAGAATGAAACAAGCTCCGAACGCTATAAAATTCAAGTTTATTCAGGAAATCGTTCTGGAGCTTATGAAGCCCAAAATGAGTTTAACAGTTCCATTGGAGATTGGCATTCAAGCATTCAATACGAAACACCTAACTTTAAAATTTGGGCAGGTAATTTTAGAACACGATTAGAAGCAGATAGAGCTTTGAAAAAAATTAAGAAAAAATTTCCTAATGCCTTTATTTTTAAGCCTAAGAATTAAAAAGTTACCAAATAAAAAATCTAAATTCCAAAAATAAAAAGAGCGACCAAATGGTCGCTCTTTTTATTAAAATCATTCTATTAAGTGAAGACTATTTCAATTTCTTCTTAACCTCAACTTCATGGAAAGCTTCTATAATATCACCTTCTTTAATGTCATTATAATTTTTAATTTGCATACCACAATCGTATCCTTTTGCCACTTCTTTAGCGTCATCTTTAAATCGTTTTAAGGATGCTAATTCACCAGTAAAAACCACAACACCATCACGAATTAAACGAATACCTGAACTTCTAAGGATTTTACCATTAGTAACCATACAACCAGCAATACTGCCAATTTTTGTTACTTTAAAGATTTCTCTAATTTCGGCTGTTCCTAATATTTCTTCTTTAAGCTCAGGAGACAACATGCCTTCCATTGCATCTTTAAGATCATTAATCGCGTCATAGATAATTGAGTATGTTCTGATATCAATTTCTTCTTTATCTGCAATTTGACGTGCATTTCCAACAGGTCGCACATTAAATCCAACAATAATAGCATCAGAAGCCGAAGCTAATAACACATCACTTTCGGTAATGGCTCCTACTCCTTTATGTAATATATTTACTTGAATTTCTTCAGTAGATAATTTTTGGAATGAATCGGTTAATGCTTCCACAGAACCATCAACATCACCTTTAAGGATAATGTTTAATTCTTGGAAATCACCTAGTGCAATACGACGACCAATTTCATCAAGAGTAATATGACGTTGCGTTCTAACAGACTGCTCACGTTGTAATTGTGCACGTTTTGAAGCAATTTGTTTTGCTTCACGCTCGTCCGCAAATACATTAAATTTATCACCTGCTTGTGGTGCTCCATCCAATCCTAAAATTGAAACTGGTGTTGAAGGTCCAGCTTCAACAACATCATGTCCGCGCTCATCATGCATAGCTTTTATTTTACCACTATGTTGACCAGCTAATACGTAATCTCCAACTTTTAAAGTTCCTGCTTGAACAAGAATTGTTGATACATATCCACGACCTTTATCTAAGAACGCTTCTACAACTGTACCAATAGCTGGTTTATTTGGATTTGCTTTAAGCTCTAATAATTCAGCTTCAAGTAATACTTTTTCTAATAATTCTTTTACTCCTGTTCCAACCTTAGCTGAAATATCGTGAGATTGAACTTTACCACCCCAATCTTCAACTAATAAATTCATTTGAGCAAGTCCCTCTTTAATTTTTTCAGGATTAGCAGCTGGTAAATCAATTTTATTAATAGCAAAAACAATTGGGACTCCTGCAGCTTGAGCATGCGAAATAGCCTCTTTTGTTTGTGGCATAATATCATCATCGGCAGCAGCAACAATAATAGCTATATCCGTAACTTGAGCACCACGAGCACGCATGGCTGTAAAGGCCTCGTGACCCGGAGTATCTAAGAATGCTATTTTTTGTCCACTTTCTAGTTCTACACCATAAGCTCCAATATGTTGTGTAATTCCACCAGATTCTCCGGCAATTACATTTTCTTGACGAATGTAATCTAAAAGCGATGTTTTACCATGATCGACGTGACCCATAACCGTAACAATTGGCGCACGTGGTTTTAAATCTTCTGGTTTATCTATAAATTCTTCAATTGATTCTTCAATATCTGCATTTACAAATTCAACTTGATATCCAAACTCATCGGCAACAATAGTTAATGTTTCAGCATCTAAACGCTGATTCATTGTAACCATCATTCCTAGTGACATACACGCAGAGATAATTTGAGTTACGCCAACATCCATCATGGTTGCCATTTCACTTGCAGTAACAAACTCTGTCACCTTAATGATTTTGCTTTCTGCAGCTTCTATTTGCTGATCAATTTCTGTTTGCTCTCTATGTTTATCTCTTTTATCTCTTCTGTTTTTAGCGCCTCTTCCTCTGCTTGATTTACCTTGAAGTTTTTCTAGTGTTTCACGCACTTGTTTTTTCACATCCTCTTCAGAAGGTTCTTCTTTTACACCATTTCGACGCCCTTGCCCCGGTTTACCTTTAAATCGGTCATTTCCACCAGTTCTTGGACCACCTGGCATTGTATTACCCGTTTGAGGTGCACCAGCCTTACTAATTCTACGACGCTTCTTTTTATTAGCATCTCCAGTTTTAGCATCTGGTTTTTTATCTTCTTTTTTCTTTTTAGGCTTATTAAACTTCGATAAATCAATTTTATCTCCAGCAATTTTAGGCCCAGTAAGTTTTTTATATTGGGTAGTTACCTTTTCATCTGGAATTACCTCTCCTTGCTCATTTAAAACCTCTTTTTTTGGTTTCTCAACTTTGGCATCTGATTTTTTTACTTCGGCGGCTGGCTTTACTTCAGTTTTAGGAGTTTCTGCCTTAACAGTTTCTTCTTTCAACTCTTCTTTAACCACTTCCTTAACCTCTTTCTTAACTGGTTCTACAACAACCAATTTTTTAGGTTCACCAGGTTTCTCTTCAGTTTTCTTCTTAGTATCTAAATCTATTTTCCCAACAGTTTTAGGTCCTGAAAGTTCTGCTGAAGCTTTAACCACTTCTTCTTGCTTAGCTTTTTCTCTGGCTTCTTGTACTTTTTGCTTTGCTTCTAATTCTTTTTCACGCTTCACACGTAAATCTTCCTTTTCTTTTAACTTAGCTTCGCTTACTTTCTGAGACTTAACTTTTTTACTAGCATCCGTTTCAAATTCATCTGAAAGAAGGGAATACGTTTCTTCAGAAATTTTCGTAGTGGGACGCTTCTCTATATCTACGCCTTTAGAATCCAAAAATTCCACCGCACGATCTAGAGAGATGTTAAGCTCACGTAATACTTTATTTAATCTAATTGTTTCAGCCATAAATCGCCTTTAAAATACTCAAATATATATATTATACCAATTAAAGCATAATATCATGCAAATCTGCACTTTTATTTACTATTCTTCAAATTCTTCTTTCAGAATTCTAATAACATCTTGGATAGTTTCCTCTTCCAAGTCCGTTCTCTTAACAAGATCATTAATATCTTGTTCTAATATACTTTTTGCAGTATCTAAACCTGCTTTACTAAACTCATCAATAATCCAGCCTTCAATTTCATCTGTAAACTCACGTAATTCAACATCTTCTTCAGCACCTTCTCTAAATACATCAATTTCATAACCTGTTAATTGTCCAGCTAACCGTATGTTGTGGCCGCCTCTACCAATAGCTTTACTCACCTCTTCTGGCTTAAGTATAACCTCGGCACGTTTGTTTTCTTCATCTAATTTAATAGACGTAACACGCGCAGGACTTAATGCTCTTGTAATAAATAATTGCAAGTTATTAGTATAATTGATAACGTCAATATTTTCGTTTCCTAATTCACGAACAATACCATGAATTCTTGAACCTTTCATACCTACACAAGCTCCAACAGGATCTATTCTATCATCATAAGAATCTACAGCTACTTTTGCTTTTTCGCCAGGAATTCTCACTACATGCTTGATAGTAATTAAACCATCAAAAACTTCTGGTATTTCTTGTTCGAATAATTTTTCTAAAAATCTAGGGGAACTTCTTGACATAATGATAGTTGGTTTTGCTCCTTTAAGCTCTACGCTATCAATAACCCCTCTAACATTATCACCTTTTCTGAAAAAATCTGAAGGTATTTGTCTGTCTTTTGGAAGCACAATTTCGTTTCCTTCGTCATCTAATAAAATGACTGCTCTGTGACGAATATGATGCACCTCGGCTGTATAAATTTCTCCTATTAAATCTTTAAATTGCTTATAGATTATGGTATTATCATGCTCATGAATCTTAGAAATCAGGTTTTGACGTAATGCTAAAATAGCACGTCTTCCCAAATTAACGAGCTTAACTTCTTCAGACACATCTTCACCAACTTCAAAATCTGGCTCAATTTTACGAGCTTCGGTTAATGAAATTTCTTGATTAGGCTCCTCAACCTCACCATCAGCAACAACAATTCTATTTCTCCATATTTCTAAATCCCCTTTATCTGGATTAACAATGATATCAAAATTATCATCATCGCCAAATTTCTTTTTAAGGGCGCTTCTAAATACATCTTCTAAAATTGCCATTAACGTTACTCTGTCAATTAGCTTATCATCTTTGAATTCTGAAAAAGATTCAATTAATGCGATATTTTCCATAACTCTTTAAATTAAAATTTAATCATAACTTTTGCTTCTACAATATTTTCATAAGGAATATTTGCTTCCTTTTTTACAGTTACTTTGCCTTTACCTATTGGTTTTGGCTCTCTAACTTTCCACTCTAATGTGATATTATCATCAGTTGCTTTAGTAAGGGTTCCTTCAATTTCTTCTGAAGCTGTTCTTACATTAAGCGTTCTTTTAATGTTTTTTTTATACTGTCGTTTATGTGTTAATGGAGATGCTGCTCCTGCCGACATAACTTCTAAAGAAAAATCATGTTCTTCTCGGTCTAAATTATGTTCAATAGCCCTGCTAATAAACATACAATCTTCAACTAAAAGCCCATTATCACCGTCTACTATTACCTTAATATGGTTTTCAGAGTTGATAGTAAAATCAATTAAAAACAAATCTGGCCGCTCAATTAATGCAGCGTCAAGTAATTCTGTAACTTTAGTTTTAAACATTTTTAGTATAAAAAGAGGGGACTTTCCGTCCCCTCATATCTTTAATTTCGCCTTTCAACGGTGCAAATATATAATATTTTATTGATTTTTAAAGGATTTTTTTATAAATTTAGATTCAACTTAACTTACTTTTTATGAAAAAAATACTAGTCCCAACCGATTTTTCTGACCAAGCTGAAAATGCTTTAAAAGTAGCTGCGCAATTAGCTAAAACTCATAATGCCGAAATTTATTTACTTCACCTTATTGAAATACCTCTGCAGGAAATAGATGCTATGAGTTCGCAAAGCGATTTACCGGAAGCCATGTTTTTTATGAAATTGGCTCAAAAAAAGTTTGGAACTATTTTAAGAAAACGATACTTACAAGAAGTAAAAGTACACGAAATAGTAGATTTTAACGAAATTTTTAAAGGCGTTTTTCACAACTGTAAAAAGCATGATATCGATTTAATAATAATGGGCTCTAACGGTGTAAGCGGCTTAAAAGAGATGCTTATAGGAAGTAATACCGAAAAAATAGTTAGAACTTCTGAAATACCTGTACTTGTAGTAAAAAAAGAGCATGAAATCTTTAAGGTTAAGCATTTTGTTTTTGCTTCCGATTTTAAAGAAGAAAGCAAAGTAGCCTACAAAAAAGCTATTGAATTTGTGAAGTTTTTTGATGCTAAACTACATTTACTTACGGTTAACACGCCTAACGTTTTTAAGACTTCTGAACATAGTAATAAACGCATGCAAGATTTTGTTAATTCGTCTGATTTTTCAAATTACACCATAAATATTTATAATGATTTAACAATAGAAAAGGGAATTATGAATTTTTCGCAGTCTATCCAAGCCGATTTAATTGGCATGAGTACTCATGGCAGGCGCGGTATTTCTCATTTTTTTAATGGTAGTATTAGTGAAGATTTGGTAAATCATGCGAAACGACCTGTTGTGACTTTTAAAATCTAGAATCTTTTTTTTGCAGTTTCAATTCAATAATTATTAATCAACAGAGCAATTACTATGGCTTTTTATCATGATTTAAAAAACTACAAAACAAAACCTGACCCTGATTATCCAGATAAAGAAAAATGGATTGCCTCCAGATTATTAACCTTGCGTCACGATTTAAACCATACCATCAAAAAAGATCGCCAACCAAATTCGCTTATAATAGGATCTTGGAATATTCGAGCTTTTGATGATGGCGTTTTAAGGTTGGACGAAAGCTACCATTATATCGCAGAAATTATTGATCATTTTGATATTTGTTCCATTCAAGAAATAAAGAATGATTTAGATCCGCTAAGGCGTTTGGTTAAGCTATTAGGACCTAATTGGGACTTCTTTGTGTCAGACGTATCCATTCACAAAGGCGGAAATAATGAACGTATGGCATTTGTATATAATACCAGTCGCGTGTTTTTTCGCAATTTAATTGGTGAGATAGTATTACCAAAAAAAGATTTAATAGCAGGCAACCAGGTGGCACGTTCTCCATTTTTTGCATCATTCCAAGCTGGGTGGTTTAAATTTTCACTTTGCTCAGCCCATATTATTTACGGTACGGATTTGGACATGCGGGC
>NZ_JBATHX010000117.1:0-1537 GCF_049667265.1 Algibacter sp.
CTCTTACTCCTATTAACAATGGGTCTTCCCATCCTCTGGAGTAGGTTTCGCTGTATGCACCAATTAAAGGCAACACCATATTTTCAGAAAGCGTAAAATCCAAATCACCTGCTGATAATTGCCCGTCATTTTCTTCTAATTTATCGCTACAGGATATTGTAGAGAAAAACACTACTAACGACATGGCTAGTAGATTTAGGAATTGATTTATATTATTTTTCATATTGCTCATTTTTTATATTTTTATATTAACACCAATAGTATAAATTGCTGGAACAGGATATGTTTGTCTATCAATTCCATCAGAAACTTCCGGATTAAATCCGTTATACTTAAAAGAAGTATATGGGCGTTCTGCTGTAAATGTTAATTTTGTTTCAGGCATATTTTTTCCTAATAAAGCTCCGGAAGGAATTGTATATGCCAATTGCACATTTTGAATACGGAAAAAAGATCCATCTTCTATGAAAAAACTGCTCATTTTTTGATTCCATAATTTTCTTCTTCCTGCTGATGATGGGTAGGAATTACTAGTCCCTTCTCCATGCCATCTATTAATTGCTAAATCGGCATCCATATTGGTATCGTTTGTAAATAAAACTTCCCCGCGTTTACGATTCAGAATCTCATTTCCTGTTTGACCGAATAATGCCATTGAAAAATCGAAATTCTTATAGGAAACTTGAAGATTTCCACCATAACTGAATGACGGCAGATACGACCCTAAAACAACTCTATCATCGGCATCAATATCGTCATCACCATCTTGGTCTTTAAATATTAAATCGCCAGGAACTAAGCTGTTTGCTACAGCAATAGGATCTGCAGCAACTTCTGCAGCATTTTGATAAACACCTACTACTTCCCATCCAAAAAATGCTTCAATAGGCTCTCCTACCATCGTTCTTTGGCGAAACTCTGCACTACCAGTATCAAAATAGCCAGAAGCACTATTTATTTTAGTGACTTCATTATTTAGTGTTGCAATATTTCCACCTACAGAAAAACTCCAATTATCATTAATGGTTTGGCTCCAGTTGGCAGAAATTTCTAATCCTTTATTTCTCATTTCACCAACATTCTCTAAAATAGTATTACTAACTATTGGTTGATCAACTGGGATTACTAATTTTTTTGTATCTCTAATATAGTAATCTGCTTCAAGCGATAATTTACTTTTAAATAATCTTGCACTAATACCCACATTTGTCTCTTCCAAAATTTCACGCTCTAAATTGGTGAAATTACTTGAGCTTATAATACCATTTGTTTGCACATCACCAATATCTGTAGTTACTTGAGATACTGTTCTGGTTCCGGCACTACCACCTAAATTACCGTTTGCTAATTGCCCCCAACTGCCTCGAAGTTTTAAGAAATCGAAAACACCGTTATCTTGCATAAAATCTTCTTCAGAAATTACCCAACCCAAACCAAGTGCAGGCGTAGTAACCCAAATTTCTTTAGGGAATTTTGCATTTCCCTCGCGCCGAACAGTTGCATTAAGTAGGTATTTGTTTTTATAACTATACTCTAA
>NZ_JBATHX010000118.1:0-29852 GCF_049667265.1 Algibacter sp.
TAATGATGATGGCGGAACAGGGCATCCTCATAGTTTCTTATGGAACGATGGTACATTACCAGCTTATGATAAACTTTTTGAAAGTACATTACTAGAAATAGAAGAAGATGTTGAAACTATTAATATAGTAGGTATTACTGATGCTATTGAAGGTGATACAGATGGTGTTTTTACCGTTAGTTTACCAGATGGTGTCTTAGCTACGGAAGATATTGATGTAACATATACAGTAAGTGGCGATGCATCTGAAGGTGTAGATTATAGTTCGTTATCAGGAACAGTAACGATATCAAATGGATCCAATAGTGCAGATATTACAATTACAGCTTCTGATGATGGTTTGGATGAAGGAAGTGAAACTGTAATAATAGAATTAACTGGAACTACTTTTGGAACCTTAGATGTAACACCTGCAGAAATTTTTATTTCTGATGTAGTTTTACCTTCTGATATAACAGCAGGAGATATTGCAATAGTTGGTTGGAAAGCTGGTTCTGGTACTGGTGAACTTGCATTTTTACTTTTAAAAGATATTGAAGCTACTACCAAAATATCAATTTCTAATAGATCTTGGAAAGGATCTCAAGATGGATGGACTGGAGATTTTAGTATTGATGATGTTTGGACATGGACTCCAGGAGCAGCTTTTAGCATTGGTGATATATTTAAATTAGATTCTGACGGTATTGTTAGAAGAGTTACAGGTGATGCTGCAGTAGTTGCAGGCACAACATCTCATGATTATACAGGAAAAGTCGCTGAAAGTAGTGACGGCGATTTTGATTTTGCAACTGGAGGTGATGGTATATTAATTTATCATGTTGATCCTTTTTCTTTGCCAGAAGATCCTAATTCAAGTGCTTGGATAACGGGTTTAAATACTAATGGAGGCTGGGGAACTGGTGGAGGAAATACATTTTGTCAATTACCTTCTGCTTTAACAAATGGTGAAAATGCTAATGCTGTAGGAACTGATCAAGATAATGGCATCTATGTTGGTCCTTTATCAGGTTCTGTAGCTCAATTAAGAGCTAGTATTAATGATAGTGCAAATTGGACAACATCTGAAACCACCAACTATAATTTATGGAGTTTCAACGAAACTAATGGTGGAACATCAGGTGAAATTGGTTCAGCAGGATCTTTAGGTTTAGAGGATGTTTCAAATTCAGAGTTAAGTATTTTTCCAAACCCAACTTCAGATTATTTTAATCTTAATTTCAATAAGCAGATCAATAATTTGGAAATCGAAATCTTTACCATTACTGGGAAATCAATAAAAAAAATTAAAAAGAAAGGAACTAGTAAACTCCGTCTTGATGTATCTAATTTTTCTCAAGGGATCTATTTTTTAAGAGTTAAAGCTGATGATGCTATATCAATTGAAAAAGTGCTAAAAAATAAATGAAAGAATGAATAAAACTTTGATAAATTCGATAAAGAAAAGCTTTATTGATAAGTTTAAGGGAGACCCCATCATGGTTTTCTCTCCAGGTAGAATTAATATAATTGGAGAACATACTGATTATAATGATGGTTTTGTTTTTCCAGCAGCTGTTAATAAAGGAATTGTTGCCGCTATTGGAAAAAGCAATTCTAATTCTTCCATCGTTTTTGCTGCGGATAAGGAAGAAATCTTAGAATTTACGTTAAATCAAATTAAACCTTTAGCTCAAGGAAGTTGGCAAAACTATGTTCTTGGTGTTGTTTCTGAAATTCAAAATAGAAGTAAAATAATAAGTAATTTCAATATCGTATTTGGAGGCGATATTCCTGGAGGTGCTGGTATGTCCTCTTCAGCAGCTTTGGAAAATAGTGTGGCTTTTGGGCTTAACGAACTCTTTAATTTAGGTTTGTCCAAGCAGGATATGATTTTAATTTCACAAAAGGCAGAACACAATTATGTTGGAGTTAAATGTGGAATTATGGATCAATACGCTAGCATGTTTGGAATAAAAAATAATGCTTTGTTATTAGACTGCAGAACTGTAAAATCCAAACCTTTTGAAATTGATTTTAAAGATAGCGAGCTTATATTAATTAATACCAATGTAAAGCATAGCCTGTCTGATAGCGCCTATAATGATAGACGTTCAGTTTGTGAATCTATTGCAAGTATGCTGAATATAAAGGCGTTAAGAGATGCTACTGAATATGATTTGGAAACTATTAAAGATCAAGTAACACCAGAAAATTATCAAAAAGCATTATACATAATACAAGAAAACCTACGAACTATTAAAGCTTCAAAGTCAATAGAGAATGGTGACTTAAAAACTTTAGGTGAACTCATGTATAGTTCCCATAACGGATTACAAAATCAATACAAAGTAAGCTGTGATGAATTAGATTTTTTAGTAGAACAAGCCAAAATAAACGGCCATGTTTTAGGCGCTAGAATGATGGGCGGCGGATTTGGGGGTTGCACTATAAACTTGGTTGCTAAAAATGAATCGGAAAATTTTAAAGCAAAAGCCGCAAAAGCGTATAAAGCAAAATTTAATAATGATTGTTCAATTTATGACGTTAAGCTATCTGACGGAACACACATTATAAAATAATTAATATTTATATCGAAAAATGACTACTGATTTACAAGATTATTCACATAAACGTTATAATATATTAACAGGAGAATGGGTTTTAGTTTCACCACATCGTGCAAAACGACCATGGCAAGGACAAAATGAGACAGTTTCAAATGAAGTTAGACCTTCACATGACTCAAGTTGTTATTTATGTGCTGGAAACACAAGAATTAATGGTGAAATAAATCCAAAATACGAAGATGTGTTTGTATTTACTAACGATTTTGCTGCATTACAAACAAGCTCGAAAATTTTTAACGTTAATGAAGGTCTGCTTACCGCACAAAGTGAACAAGGTATCTGTAAAGTGATTTGTTTCAGTCCAGACCATTCAAAAAGTCTGGCAGATATGAATGCTAAGGACATTGAAAAAATAGTGTTTGCATGGCAAAAAGAATATAATGAGCTTGCTAAAAACGATTTGATTAATTACGTTCAAATTTTTGAAAACAAAGGGGCTGTTATGGGGTGTAGCAATCCGCATCCTCATGGACAAATTTGGAGTCAAACCAGTTTACCTAACGAAGTTTATAAAAAAGATAAACACCAGTTAGACTACTACAAAAAGCATAAAAGAAGTTTATTAGGTGATTATTTAAAACAAGAATTACATAAAAATGAACGAATTATTTTTGAAAACGAAGCGTTCGTTGTGTTGGTACCTTTTTGGGCAGTATGGCCGTTTGAAACCATGATTGTTCCCAAAGCACATCAATCAAATATTTTAGATTTAAAAGAAAAGGAAACTTTGCTTTTTGCGGAAGCCATTTCTGTAATAACAAAAGCTTATGATACCTTATTTAACACCTCATTTCCATATTCCAGCGGCATACATCAAGCGCCTACAGATGGTAAAGATAACACTCACTGGCATTGGCACATGAGTTTTTATCCACCATTATTAAGAAGTGCCTCGGTTAAGAAATTTATGGTTGGGTATGAAATGTTTGGCTCACCACAAAGGGATATTACTGCGGAAATTGCAACTAGAAAGCTAAAAGAATTACTATGATTTAACATAAAATAAAACTAAAGTTTTCTTTACATCCTTTATTAATGTAGCACTCTTTTTATTTAGTATTTTAGTTGTTGTTTATATTCAAATTCCATGTGACCTCATAAGACTCATTAGGCTTTAAGGTTTGTAGCCCAATTTTATTATTAAAACTATCTGAAACGCCTGTAGTGGGTTCTATCGCTATGTTGTTGGCTTTTGGTGGAGTATATACTTGTAAAAAATTGTTTTCAGCTGAGGAAGTCATTGTTAATTGATACTTTGGTGTTTTAAATGTAACTTCATTCGAGTCTAAAACCCAGCAATCATCTAATTTCTGATCTTTAATATGAAAATCTTTAATAGGTTCAATATCTTTAAAACCGTCAGTTATATTTCGGTTTTTCATCAAAATCTTTTTAGTAGAGTCAAAACATAAAACGCTCTCAAATAAATTTTCGCTTAAAAAATATGGATGCCAACCCAATGTAAAAGGAAACGTTTTTTGCGATGTGTTTTTTGCAGTAACGACTAATGCTACGGTATTATGAGTAAAAATATATTTTAATTGAAGATTGTAAGTGTATGGGAAACCTATAGATACTTTAGTTTCATTATACTCTATAATTACGGTAGCAGAAGAATCAGTTATGTTTTTTTCTATAACTTGAAATGGTTTATTATAAACCAATCCGTGTAGTGCATTGTTTTCTTCTTTTTGATTGGTTTCAAATTGATGTTTTTCACCTTGATATCTGTAAGTACCATCTTTTACCCTATTTGCAAAAGGAAATAAAATAGATGATGCATAAGTTAAATCATAAGTTAAAGGGGTTAAATTTTCAATAATAGTATTTCCATTTAAAGATAGTTCCTGCAAAGTGCCACCATAATTATTATAAATTTTGGCATAAAGCTTGGTTTTTGAATTTTCAACCTCTATAATATTTAGGTCTTGATTGTGTTTTATTTTGTACACGCTATTAATGTTTTAAGTTCCATTTGAGAATATTTGTTTTCAAAATGATTTAGAATTAGTCAATGTTTTAAGTTAAATGAGCTTTAAGTTTTTAGCTAGTTATATTTTTTATAAAAAGGAATAATCGTTTTTAGTTGGTTTTTCGCCAATAAAAATTCTGTCGTAACCCTTATTTTATGGCTTTATTTGTTTTATAAATTTTCAATATAAGTCGAAGAGTAATCTTCGCCTTTTTCCGTAAAATCGGGCTATATTTTTTATTCTTTTTTTATCTAGGTAATTCTTTTATTGTTGACCTAAATTAAAAAATTAGTTGATTTACCATTCCGCTATACTGCCATCATTATTTCTCCATATAGGGTTGCTCCATTTGTGTCCTATTTTTTGTGCTGCTCTTAGTTTGTCCTCATCAATACGAATCCCTAATCCTGGTTCTTTCAAAAGAGAAATATATCCATCTTTTAAGTCGAAAACTTCGGGATTTTCCATGTAATCGAGTAATTCATAACCCTCGTTATAATGAATTCCTAAACTGCTTTCTTGTATAAATGCATTGATACAATTAAAATCAATATGCAATGCTGATGCTAATGATATTGGACCTAAAGGACAATGTGGTGCTAATGCCACATCATAGGCTTCTGCCATGGCAGCAATTCTTCTTACTTCTGATATACCTCCTGCATGACTGAGATCAGGTTGTATAATATCGACCAACCCTTTTTGAAGTACTTCTTTAAAATCCCATCTGGAGTACATACGCTCACCCATAGCAACGGGAATAGAGGTATGGGAGTAGATATGCTTTAATGCATCACTATTTTCACTTAAAACGGGTTCCTCGATAAACATTGGGTAAAAGGGGGCCAATTCATCAATAAGTGGTTTTACCATGCCTTTATGTATCCTACCATGAAAGTCGAGGGCAATATCAAGATTGTCTCCAAATTCCTGACGCAATAGCGCAATATTTTTGACAACACTTTTTATTTTTTTTGCTGAATCAATCCATTCAAAAGCTCCTGTAGCATTCATCTTAACTCCCTTATAACCTAGGTCTACTTTGTCTTGGGCTTGTTGCAAAACTACATCGGGATTATCACCGCCAATCCAACAATACATTTTCATTTTTTGACGGACTGCTCCCCCTAATAGCTCATAAACTGGCACACCAAGTGTTTTTCCCTTAATATCCCAAAGCGCCTGATCTATTCCGGCCAAAGCACTCATTAAAATGGGGCCGCCTCTATAAAAACCTCCTCTGTAAAGGGTCTGCCAAATATCTTCAATATCGTTGGGAGAACGACCTAGCACATATTGGGAAAGTTCATGAACACATGCCTCTACGGTATCAGCTTTTCCTTCTACCACAGGTTCTCCCCAACCAACAACACCATCCTTAGTGGTCATTTTTAGGAAGAACCATCGAGGTGGAACTTTAAAAAGTTCTATTTTTTCAATTATGTCCATAGCTATTTTGTTATTTTTCTATTGATTTAAGATAATTTTCTGAGGTAACTTTTAAATGTTCTCTCATAAAGTTTTCGGCTTTTAGAGTATCTTTATCAATTATTGCACGTGCAATAATTTGATGATAATTGAGCATTTTTTCTTTTTCTTGAGCCATATTTTCTTTTGTAATCTTAGTTTTGGCAAATACATTAAATTTAAATTGAGGCATTAAATTATAAATAGGATTCATTAATAATTTTAGAACAGGATTATCTATACAATCAAGTAAAATTCTATGGAACTGGTTGTCCAATTCCGCTTCCAATGTTTTATCATCCAAAGGACATTTTTGCATATTCTCCAGATTATCTTGTAGCATAGTAATATGTTCCTCTTTTCTAATACTTGCAGATTTGAAGGCAATCATCGGTTCCATCATGGCTCGCGTTTCAATGGCATGTAGCATCAAATCCTGATCTGAAGAAAGGCCAAAAAATAAATTCAACGATTCAGAAGCATTTTTAATACTCATCTCTGATACATATACACCGCTCCCTTTTCTTATATCCACAATGCCCTTGGCATTTAATCCGGTTATTGCTTCTCGAACAACTGTTCTGCTAACGTTAAAAATGGAACAGAGTTCATGCTCTGTTGGTATTTTTTCTGAAGGTTGATATTTTCCTTGTCTGATGGCCTTGGTCAATTCAGCGCCTACATGTACACTAAGTGATTCACGTTTTGCAATAGGGGTGAACATAATTATTTAAGTATTTGTTTGTAATACATCATACAAATATAATTATTATTTAACAATAAATCTGGTTTAAAGTAAAAAGAAGAATATGTCTATAATAAAAATCTTGATATTTTTGAACGAGGAGGCTTAAATTCCGCGTAAACCTTAGTAAAGATTTTGAAACTTCATCTAAGGAATTACTTCAGATATTGTAAGGATAAATGGAGTTTATCTCCATAATTTTATTGTTTTAGTTTTATCATTATTAAAATTTTTAAATGGCTAGCCTTTCGAGATTATCATACAAAAGATAAGTGCTTTTAAATTTTACGACAAACAAAAATGGATTACTAAAAAAATATTGATAAGCATATAAAATATACAATTCCAATAATTGATTTAAAAGTCTATTCTTAGCAATAATTATTTTAATAATGAAAAGGAAACAAATCAGATTCTGTTCTTGACTCTTCCAATAATTGTTTCAACTCTTTTACAATTTCAGGATGACTTTTTGCAATGTTATTAGTTTCAGAAACATCATTGGATAGATTGTAAAGTTCAAAATCACCTTGTTTTTTTGTGTTCATATTATACCAAACACCTTTCCAATCACCCTTTCTAATCGCTTTTCTTCCGCCTCTAATGTTAAATTCCCAATACAAATGGTCGTGTTGTTTTTGACCTTTTTTATTTAACAATGTTGGTAAAAATGAAATTCCATCAATGTTTTCTGGCGTATTGGATTCAGTTAATTCTGTTAATGTTGGCAAGACATCCCAAAATGTTGATACATGATTTGTAACAGTTCCCTCTTTTACTTTATTTGGCCAAACAACTATAAAAGGTGCTCTAATTCCGCCTTCATATAAATCTCTTTTATAACCTTTAAATTCGGCATTGCTATTAAAAAAATCTGGATTCGTTCCTCCTTCTGGAGAGGGTCCATTATCACTTGTAAACATTATTATTGTGTTCTCAGCAAGCCCTAGTTCATTAATTTTATCAATAATTTGACCAACATACGTATCAATTCTTGTAATCATTGATGCATATGTAGCAAGTGGTTTTTCTACTGAAGCATACTCATGAGGTACTATATCTGGACCGTAATCTGAAGTATATTTGTTATCTATAGTATATGGTGTTTCTTTAAATTTTCCGTTGTATACTTTAAAAATAGAATCGTTAGGCGAAATAATTTCTGCATGAGGTAATACCAAAGGTATATAAGCGAAGAAAGGATTGTCCTTATTATCCTCTAAAAATTGAAGTCTATGTTCCTGAATTTTATCTGGAGCATAAGTTGCTTTTTTTGTCCAATCGTTTCCTTCAAGGGAATCTCTTTTTTGATTATGATTTAAATATGGTGGATAATATCTATGTGCTAATTTTTGACAATTATAACCATAGAATTCATCAAACCCTTGATTATTTGGGTCGCCAGTTCCAAACCCAAGTCCCCATTTTCCAAACATTCCTGTTGTATAACCACGTTCTTTTAATATTTCAGCTAAGGTTAGTGTGTTATCTGGAATTGGTACTTGACCTTCTAATCCATTACCTGCCTCTTTATTGCCTCTAATAGGAGTATGTCCTGTATGTTGACCTGTCATTAATGTAGAGCGAGAAGGAGCACATACGGCTGAACCGCTATAATGCTGTGTAAACTTCATGCCTCTTGCTGCTAACTTATCCAGGTTTGGCGTTTGGATTATTTTCTGCCCATAGGCACCTAAATCACCAATTCCCATATCATCTGCTAAAATGTAAATGATATTAGGAGGTGATTGCTTTGTGGATTTAGATTCCTTTTTTTCTTGCGCACATGCAGACAATACTATTGAAAGCAATACAGTTAGAATTATTAACTTAGTCTTCATATTTACAACTTCTTAAAAGATTCTAAACTTATCTAAATTTAACGTCTTTTACGTTTAGACTATAATCTTTCCCTCTTAAAGCTTCAAATTCTTGAACCATTTCAGCAAGTTTATCAGGATTAGATTTGGCTAAATTATTTTGTTGTCCAATATCATTTTTTAAATTATATAGCTGAAACTCCGGGAAACTCCCGACTTCAATACCTACTTTCTCTCTAAAATTAATACCTTTATATGCTGGAATCATTAACCAATCTCCACTTCGTAAAGCAGTTCTAGAAGTTGCTTCTAAAACAAGATTGTCACGTCCTTTGTCACTTTTGCCTAATAATACATCCATTAATTCTTCACTATCCGTAGATGATTCTTCTGTGCCGATTAAATTTGCAATAGAAGCCATTAAATCCATTTGACATACAATCGCATCAGAGGTGCCTGGTTCAATTTTACCTTTCCAATACGTAATAAATGGAACACGAGTTCCAGCTTCAAAAATGCTGTATTTCCCACCTCTTAATAGTCCAGCAGGTTTATGGTTACCTAATTTTTCTACAGCATCATCATAATAGCCATCATTTAAAACAGGACCATTATCACTTGAGAATACAACTAATGTGTTTTCTAATATGCCTTCTTCTTCAAGAGTTTTCATAAACTCTCCTATACACCAATCGGCTTCCAAAATAACATCGCCTCTTGGTCCTAAACCAGATTTACCTGCAAAACGTGGGTGGGGTGTACGAGGCACGTGCGGTTGTTGCATGGCATAATACAAGAAGAATGGTTTATCTTTATGATTTTTTACGTAAGCTTGTGCTCGTTGCAGAAAATTATCTGCCATATCTACATCACTCCATTTTGCTGATTCTCCTCCTTTCATGTAACCAATTCTTGGAATACCATTAACGATACTATTATTATGACCGTGATGCCATTTCATGGTGGTTAATTCTGGATTATCCAATCCTGTTGGTTCTCCTTCAAAATTTTTGCCGTAATCTACAGAAATGGGGTCGTTTTTATCTAAATCAGCTACAAAACCATTTTCAATATAAACCGTTGGAACACGGTCTTGCGTTGCTGCCAAAATATAAGATTCTTCGAATCCAACTTCATTTGGTCCAGGTGTTATTCTTTCATTCCAATCTACAATTCCAGTTCCTAAACCTAAATGCCATTTACCAACAATAGCAGTTTGATAGCCTTGTTTTTTAAGCATTTTGGGTAGTGTTTGCTGCTCTGTGCTTATTAACAAAGGAGCCGTTCCTGGTAATATTTTTGCATCTTTATTGCGCCAAGGATACATACCTGTAAGTAGTGCATAACGACTTGGTGTGCAAGTTGCAGAAGATGCATAGCCATTAGTAAATTTAATTCCACCAGATGCCAAAGCATCAATATTTGGCGTTTGTAATTCTGTTGCTCCATAAGAACTTAAATCACCGTAACCCAAATCATCAAGATATATAACTATAATGTTTGGATTCTTTGATGTGTTTTTAGCCTGTGCAGTTTCTTCTTTTTGTTTGTCTTTACAGCTTACACCAAGAGATAGTATAGCGATTAGTACAATGAAATTTTTTAAATTTTTCATATTATTTTTTGGATGGTAAAAAGAATAATTTTCCCTTCTTTTTTTAATAGAAGGGAAAATTTGTTTAAAAAAACGTTTTGAATTCTTTCTTATTTGTAAATATTTAATTTTTAATCAATACTGCTATTGTTATCGGTTTCACTAAGTGGAATTGGTAAATAATCACGTAATTCACTATAATTCTCCGCAGCAGCTTTGAACTCATTTTCTCCATCTTTATAAAGCTCTTTTCCAGTCATTGTACGTGTTAATAAACTGTTATTTCTTACTTTAGTGGCACCTGATGCATTACTTGTATAAGTATATTTATCAAGATAGTATTTAATTCCATTCAATTCTGCAAATCTAGCTTTTGCATTCCCCCATCTTCTTAAATCTATATTTCGAGTAGATACGCCTTGAATATTTAATTCTAGTGGTCTTTCAACATGTCTTAAATGATTTCTCAACGTATTTTCATCAGTATATGGTAAGCTAGTAGATGGCTCATTAGCTATATAAGTTTTACCCGCATCAACTACAGGCCCTAATAAAGCCAATCCCCAACGCTCACGAATGGTATTAATATCAGCCAAAGCTTCAGTAACCTTTCCAGTTTCTATATAGCATTCAGCTCTCATCAAGTAAATATCTGCCAAACGGTTCATAATTACATTTTTTCCCGATTTCCAAGTTGTTCCACCAACATTTTTTTCATGATCTGTTATATCGTGATTTATATGTTGTTTGAAAAATGAAATTTTATTATTGTTGAAACTTTCTCTAATTGCCGCTGTTGGAGATAGATAATACTCCGTATGCTCGTCATTTACAAGAGCAATCATTGAAGAAGCTCTTAAGGATATATTATCTGTTACCCTATCGTTTCCGTTATAGCCAACTACTTTATTTCTAGCGTCTAACGGATCTAAACTTTCTGTTGAATACGCTTCCGTTAACCAAGCTGCAGGAACATAATGTTCTGGACCTCCACCACCTCTTCCGTTTGGCGCCGAATAGCGTGCATGTCTATGGTTAAAACTTTCTTCGTACCATTGAGATTCTTCAATTTTTTGTGCAACAGAATAATTAATCTCAAAAATTGATTCAGAATTAAATTCTCCAGATGAAGTATACATGAGTTTCACATCCTCACCTGTTAAAAGGGCATATCCATATTCAGAATTATTAATGATGTCATTAAAATATACTAGGGCTGGTCCATATTCTTTCTCATATAAATGACTTGTCCCCAAAATAGTGGCTGCAACGCCTTTGTCTACTCTTGACTTCTCATCAAATTGATAAGGAAGGTTATCATAAGCATATTTTAAATCGTCTCTAAAAAATGTAATGACATCTGCTGAAGTTGACGTTGGTTTAGAAATTTCTGAAGGGCTCCCAGGAACTTTGTCTCGTATAATTATCTCTCCATTGTTGTATAAAGCATGTAAATAAAAATGACTTATGCCTCTTAAAAGTCTAGCTTGTCCCATTTGTTCTGTCCATTGGTCACTATTTTTCAGGGTCTCGTCCATCCGCTCTAATCCTGCTATAAGCTGATTTGCTCTAAAAATAACTTGATACAAGGCATTCCATTGTCTATGAATATTAAAACTACCCGAGTTATAGGTATGGGTGTAAAAAGGAACGGTTCTTGCGTTAGGGTTTGGATTATCTGGTCGAAGTGCAGAAAGAATTCCTAAATCAGACCGAATAGCCTCCTGCTCAACGTTTAAAATAAACGTGTCTAACATACCCCCATAAACTCCTGTTAAACTGGCATCTGATTGGTCAAAGTCTGACCAATACGTATCCGTAGAAGCTTCATTTGGATTTGCTTGATCCAAATAGTCGTCACATGATTGTAAAAAACTTGTAATTGCAATCAAAACAATTAATTTTTTGCTAAATTTTTTCATCTTGTTTTTTTTTTTTATTAAAATCCAATATTAACTCCTAAACTGTATATTGCAGCAGATGGGTATCTTGATGTATCAAGTCCTCTTCTAGTTACATTTCCACCTATTTCTGGATCGTAACCCTCATAATCAGTAATTGTAATAGGGTTTTGAGCAGAAAGGTATAATCTAAACTTATATATGTCTAATTTTTCTAGAACATCCTTAGGTAATGAATAGCCTAAAGTTAATAATTTTAACCTTAAATAATCGCCATTCTCTAACCAATAATCCGTATTACCGTTGTGATTAAAATCGCCTTTCGCTCCACTCCAATTAGGAATGTTAGACGTAGGGTTGTCTTCTGTCCAAATATTATTCAAATCTGGATGACGTCCTGCAATATAACTAACAGCTTTGTTTCCATTCATGATTTCTGCGCCTACACTTGCGTACCAATTCATGGCTAAGTCGAAATTCTTATAATTCCAATTCATGTTGAAACCAATTTCAAAATCTGGTAAGCCGCTTCCTTTGTAAACTTTATCAGCTGTATCTATATCTCCGTCATTATCAGTATCAACATACATTAAATCACCTTTTTTAGCATTTTCTCTTCCTTCAAGTAATTGATATGCTGCTAATTGCTCATCTGTTTGAACCACACCATTGGTCTCATAAATAAAGAAGGCGCCTGCTTCGTAACCTTTGGCAAATTGAGTTATTAGTGAATTTTGATTATCTCCTGCAACCAATTGAGAATCACCATTAAGAATAAAAGAAATATCATTGTAAATACTTGTAATTTCATTTGTATTTTTAGAAAAAGTAGCGTTTAGTTTTAAGTTGCTTTTTCCTATTTTTTGATTATACTTTGCCGCTATTTCAATTCCTGAATTAGTCATGTTTCCAACATTCAAAACTACATTCCTGTGATCGGTAATATCAAAAGGGGCATTTCCAGTTTGATCAAAAGCTCCTGAGGAAGCCGGTAGCGTAATTGGAAACAACATGTCTTCTTTTTTCGTCTTATAATAATCTGCTGATAAAACGAACTTGTTTTTCAAGAAAGCCAAATCAATACCTACATTAATTGATTTAGAAGTTTCCCATTTTGCTACTTCATTTGCATAGTCTCTAACAGCTGTTCCATTATTAAAAGTACCATCAGTATCTGAAAATATATAATCTGCCGCTTGACCTATTGTACTACTAAAAACATAGTCTGAAATAGCATCATTTCCTACCTCACCATAACTAGCTCTCAATTTAAAATTATTAACTACATGTTTTAAAGGTTTCCAGAAATTCTCATCAGATACGTTCCACGCAGCCGAAGTTGAAGGGAAAAACCCCCAACGGTTATTAAGTCCAAATTTTGAAGAACCATCGTAACGCCCTAAAACAGAGAATAAGTATTTTCCTTTATAGTTATACTGAAACCTTCCTAAGGTACCCACTCGTGTTGTTTTATAACCAGCTAAACTATTTGTAATTGGGTTGATAGTAGCTGTATTTAATACGGTAATATCATTATTTGAAACGCCTTGTTTTTCGCCAAAAAAGCCTTCGAATGTATCTTCTTCAAGAGAAAGCGCACCTAAGAGGCTAACTGTATGTCCTCCTATTTTCTTTTTATAGTTTAGACTAACATCCCAACTAAGTTTTGATAGCCTCTGAGCTTCACTATTCACAAAACTTTTGGTTGGATCGGTCTCAACATCATCAAAGTCATCTGGATTAACAAGTGTATATGCAGGTGTAAATTGTTTTTGGTTTTGATTAGTTATCGCAACCCCTAAACGTGTATTAGCCGTAAAATTTTGACCCAAATTACGCGAAATGCTTAAACTTCCGTTTAAAATCTCACGACGAGATAAGTTTTCTCTTTTAATTGCTTGAGCCAAATTATTTAACGGTGTTGTTACGGGGCCGTCGTCAGTAGCAAATATGGCATCTGCATCTGGATCAATTAATGGGAAATATGGTGCATATCGACTAGCAGTTGCAAGTAATCCAGCACTAGTTCTGGCTCTTTTTTCAACGGTTAAAGCAATACTTGTGTTTATCTTCCAATTATCTGTTGTGTAAGTTGTAGAAGTTCTAGCATTGTACTTTTTTAAATAAGAGTTTATCAACGAACCTTCCGTATCTAAGAAACCACCAACAAAATTGTAAGTCAAATTTTTTGAGCCACCAGAAACATTTAAAATATGGTTAGTTGTTGAAGCATTGTCATTTAATACATATTGACTAAAATCATTGTCGTTATCATACCATGTTGGGTTATTATCCAAGATCCCAATATGGTTTGCAAGACCTAACGACTGTTTAAGTCTCTCAAATGTAATTTGCTCACTTGCATTCATTAAGGGCGCATTTTCATTTAGACTTTGAATACCATTCGAATACGTAAGGTCTACCTTCATAGTGCCTTCTGAACCCTTTTTAGTAGTCACCAAAATAACTCCGGCGGCCCCTCTTGAACCATAAACGGCTGTAGATGCTGCATCTTTTAAAACATCAAAAGTTTCAATTTCATTAGCGTTTAGACCGGGGTTTCCAACTTGAGGAATACCGTCAACAACCCATAAAGGCTCATTGGCTCCACCTGTTAAAGACGTAATTCCTCTTATAAGAATGCTTGATTGTTCACCTGGTTCTCCTGAACCAGAGGTTACAGTAATCCCTGCAATTTGACCTTGTAACGCAGATGCAACATCTGCAGTAACAAACTGTTCAATATCCTTTGCTTTTACTTGAGCTACGGCACCTGTTAGTTCTTTTTTCTTTTGAGTACCATACCCAATTACAACAACTTCATCAAGACCTTCAACATCTTCTTCCATTGTTACATTGTGCACCGCCTTATTAACTATGATAGTTTGATCTAACATACCTAAATAATTAAACTGAAGTTTGTCACCAGTTTTTGCACTTATAGAATAATTCCCATCAAAATCTGTAATTGCGCCTATACTGGTACCCACTTTTAAAACAGCTACACCTGGAATTGGTAGGCCATCTCCGCCAACAACAACCCCTGTTACTGTATTGCTTTGGGCTTGTATGGTTATGGAAGTACTAAGTACAACAAAAAGCAACATAAGCAAATGTCTGCTTAGTGACTTTTTTCTTTTTTTTGTTTTAGTTGATTTCATTAGTTTAAAATTTAGTTAATAATTGTTTTATAGTTTATTTAGTTATAATTGATGTTTTACTTTCAAGGGCTTTTCTTTAGATATGCTATTTAAAACTTAGTTTGTTTGTTGATTCATCTGTTTCTATTATAGTTTGCGCATCACCTGAATACGTATTGTTATTAAAATGAATGTTTTTTGAGTAATTTATCTTAATAGCAGGATTATCAGGATGTAATTTTGGGAATGTTCCAGAATTAGTTATGGTATTTCCTGTAATCTTTAAGCCATCAGTATTTGATATTTGAAGAATTAGATTATCAAACTGGTTGAATGTATTATTAGAAATCTCTATATTTTTGAATGCCATGTTTTCATTTTCGTCGTCCGTTACAAAACGAATTACACCTCTATTATGTCCACCATACTGGCAATCTCTAAATTCATTATTTCGAATAATTACATTAGCTGCATTTCCAGACTCAAACCAATAACCACTTTCAACAGGTACTAGAATAGCTTCCATTTCTGTATTAAAAACATTGTTTTCTATGACTGTATTTAACGGGTTCGAAATCAATAAACCTCTTGCTCTATTACTACCTATATTGCAATTTTGAACCAATAAATCTGGATACCCATCTAAATTTTCAATTAAATCGCCTTTCTTCAGATCTGCAGGCAATTTTTCATTAAATGTGATGATTTGATATCTATTGTTTAAATATTCAGTTTTTTTAATAGTTCCTTTACTGTAAGGGAAGAATGAACTACTTAATCTTACAAAACCAATATTATCATTTTCATATCCTATAACAAACCCAAGTTGTTGATGATGCATCATACGCACACCAATTCTATAATCCCCTAAAACATCAACAATTTTTTGGTATGTACCATGTACATTCGTGGCATCGTCTAATTGATTGTTAAACGTGCAATTTTTTAATACTACTTTCCCTCTGCACCCTACAAAATGAGTAGCATCGGCAGTAGTTGAAATCATACGCCCATGTGATGGTGTTATATTAAAATTATCTAAAATTAAATCGGCTGAATTTTCGGCAATTATGCCCATACCACCAGCATGGTGTACATTTATATTAGTAGCATTAAATCCATTGGTATGGGTGACTCTAAACGCGGGCGATACTCTGTTAAATCCTTGTTCTCCTTTCATGGTTAAAATCATTCCCACAGGAGGCATTTTCTTTTTATGATTATGAACACGAACTAATCCTGGTTTTAATTGTTCTATAACTAACCTGTTTTCTGTTCCTATATCTTTAAACTCAGGTGCACGATCATCATGCTCATATTTATAATTAATTTTATCGAGGTTGTTTTTTGTAGAATTACGCCCAATTGTAGATATACCTGTATAAGCTTGGGTATTATAAGTTACGGCCTTTCTTATTGGATCGAATAATATGGATTGCCCTAAGCTGTGTTCGTAATACTCTTTAATAAAAAAGATTTGATTGTTGCGAATTTCATAAGGATACTCATCTGATATTTGCATATCAAAGGTTTTGTTCTTTTCATCATTTGCTACAATTAATCCTTCACTATGAAACGGTTCATTCCAATCGATTGATAAATTTTTCACAGTTATGTTTTCACTTTCATTAATAAGAAACGGAATTATTATGCCATGAAAAATAAAGGTAGAACCTTGCCCGTCAATGATTAAATCCTTCATATTAAAAATAGGGAAGGGGGTTTTAACCATTAAATCACCATGATTTGATATATAACAGTATTTTTCAAATCCTTTATCTGGATAAAAGTGATAAGTTCCTTTTTCGAATTTAATTTCTGAAATTGGATTTCCCTCTGCCATAAGAAGTCTTGCTACAACTACTGGAGTTGCATCTTTTGCGATTTCAGTATTAAACAAAACTTCCTCTCCATTACTACTTGGATTATTACAACTTGAAACAGACAAAGCCGTTACAAACAATAAAAATGTAAAAAGTCTTTTTAGGATGTTATTGCTTTTAAGAATTATATCCATTGAATTTTATTCGTTATTGTACAGTATAAAATTGAAATTATTTTAGTTTTAATGTGTACATACTAGTAAATAATATGTCCTTAACAGTAAATTAACACTTGGTAGTGGTGTTAAAATAATAGGCTAACTATTATATGGCTTTACTTACCATTATTTTTAGGCTTAATGAATATCTAATTTCAAATGTCCTTTTAAGTGAGATGAAGTTGAATTTATAATAGCCAAACCTTTAGTATTACCAATTTTAATTAAAGCTGTTGCTATTCCTGCTTCAGCTTCTATATTACCAACATTCATAACTTTAATATCACCATCTATTTTAAGTTGAATCTCATCTGAAAAATCTGGAACAATAGTTCCATTTTTATCAACGGCTGCAATATATACGAAAAGTAAATCGTTAACTCCAGATTGAGGAACAACACTACTTTCGTCAGCCCACATTTTTAAACTTACTGATTCTTCTGGTGTCTTTACAAAATCTTCAGATACTTGTTTTCCATTAATGTAACCAACCGCTCTTAGCGTTCCTGTATTAAATGATTCCATATTAAAAGTAAATGGTGGATGTTTTAAATTTGTAGATATTTTATTTTGGTCAGGCTTTTGTTTAGAAATTAATTCGTCATTTAGATACAAAGCAACTTCATCGCAATTTCCGAAAATATGGATGTCTAAAGGTGAGTCTTCATTCCAATAAGTCGCAATTTTCAACACATTTTCTTCATCGGTATCACGTTGACTTTTATAGAAATAATATCCAAATTTTGGGATACGAAAAATATCCATGATACCTGAAAATTCAATATCAGGATGATAACCGCGATTGTAATCGTACATAACCCAATAACTATCTGAATATGCCATGGTGTTCATGTTGTCGTTATGAGATTCTTGCAAGTTTATGGCTTGTTGCAATAAACGAGCTTCTCCATATTCTCGTCTTTGTCGGCTACTCGTTTCGTAACGCTTAGTTTTTGAAAGTTTATCTTGGTTTAAACCAGCATTATTTGAATAATATTCCCAATCGCCATATTCAGAAACCGAATACGGTTTGTCTTTTAACTCGTGAGGGTGCAAAAGTCTGTGTTGTCGTGCTTGAAAGTAAATATCATAAACATCGTCCATCCATCCACAAGAATATACATTTTCACCAGGATATTGCTCATGCACTATTTTATCTAATTCTTCCATAAAGAATACAGGCATTTTTGTTTCATTTAGTGAAACTTCCCATGCCAAAACAGAAGCATGATTTCTGTCTCTGTAGATTAATTCCTTTGCGGATTTATAGATTTGTTCTCTAAACTGATCGCTATCTAAATAATATTGCCATCCCAAAACAGCATCTACAACCACCAATCCTAGTTCATCACATGCATCCATAAATGCTGGTGATTGAGGGTAATGAGATAATCTGATATAGTTAAATCCGGCTTCCTTTATTTTTTTTGCATCTCTATATTGTGCATTATCTGAAAGCGCATATCCAACAAATGGATATTCTTGATGGCGATTTACACCACGTAAGAAGGTTTTCTCTCCGTTGATGTATAATTGATTGTCATCGTCAAAAGTGAATTCTCTAATCCCGAATCTTTCGGAATTCGTGTCTACAACTTTTTCGCCTACATAAACAGTTGTTTCTAATTTATATAGATTAGGATGCTTTGGAGACCATAATTGAGCATCATATATGGATATATTTTCTTTAAATTCTAAATCTTTTCCAGCTTCAATTGATACAACTTCAGTAGATTGTTCTTTAACTAATTCTTCATTGTAAAAAATGGAGTGTACAATTTTAACTGCTTGTGCATCTTTTTCGTCATTAACAACATGCGTTTTTACTTGTACATGCGATTCTTTTTCAGATACTTTTGGAGTTGTGATAAAAACACCTCCTCCTGCAACTTTATTGGCTAAAACAGGATGCGAAATATGCACCTTATTTTTTACTTTTAACCATGCGTTTCTGTATAAACCACCATAGGTGTTAAAGTCTAAAATCTTTAATGGTTTTGGCCCTGTAATAGGGTTGTCGTTATTATTTAAACGAATAGCAATGGTGTTATAACCAGATTTTATATATTTTGAAATATCGGAAACTACAGGTAAATAACCACCAATATGTGTATTGACTTCCATACCATTAACCCATATTTTAGAATGGTTCATAGCAGCTTCCAATTCCAAAATCATTTTTTTGTCTAAATTTTCAGAAGAAACTGTAAAATTCTTTCTGTACCAGCAGATACCTTGCCATTGATTATTTACTACTAAAGGTTCAAGATTTGCTGTATGTGGTAAACTTACAGGCGTCCAATTGGCATCATTAAAATCTGCTGTATGATAATTATCTTCTGAACCGTTGGTAGCTTCAAGTAATTTGAATTTCCAATCTTGGTTTATATTTATATCTCCAACACTTCCTTCTTTACAAGATTGAAAACTGAAACATATAATTAAAGTTAATCCTATTATGGTTTTAAAGTTCATATTTATTTCTTTTTAGATTTTTTATACTCGTCTGTCATTTTTTTAAAGCCAATTTCTACACCTTCTTGCATTTGCTTATATTGCTCAGGTTTTTCTGCTTTTACATATTGAAGAACATCAACAGCTCCTGCGTGTGTTGGGTTATAGATATTACTAACGGGTTTCATAGTGTCATCAAAAACAATAGTTATGTTTCGCATCTCTGTTAATTTTGAGGCATAATCAGGATTGTTAGCGAGGTTATTTAACTCTTGAGGATCTATCTTTAAATTATACAATTCTTCTTTTGGTTTAGAATCTGCAAAGAAGAATTTCTGTGCATCATTCAATTTTCCTTCTTCGTTTAATGTTCTCATAACATGAACGGCTGGTCTGTAAAATTCTAAATAGGCTTGATGCGCATCAAATGGAATTTTTGGTTTATCATTTCTAATGTATTTCCATTCTCGTGAAGTAATGGCTCTAGATTTTTCTTCAATTTCATCCCATAAATCGCGTGCAGCATAAACATAATCTCGGTTAAAATCTTCATTGAAAATGGGTTTTCCTGTCATGTAATCTGGAATTTCCACATTGGCGAAATCTAAAATAGAAGCAGTAATATCTGTAGCACTAACAACCTCTTTTCTAATTTGTCCGCCTTTAAGGTTTTCTGGATAATAAATTATAAATGGGATTCTTAACCCTGGATCATGTAGGTAACCTTTACCACGAATATTGCAACGACCATTGTCTCCAATAAATATTACAATGGTATTGTCGGCCATTTTTTTGTCTTCTAATTCTTTGAATATCATGCCAACTTCGTTATCTAAATACTCCACTTGATCGAGGTATTTTGCCCAATCTAATCGAATTGTAGGATGGTCTGCATAATGCTCTGGTAATACTACATCGTCTGGGTTTACAGGGTGTTTAGACTGCTCTCGAACATCATTCCACCAATCACCACGATGTGATGCGGCCAACTGAATTTGAGCAAAAAATGGTTCGTCTCCTTTTTCAAACGTATCATATTTATCGAATAGGCCAAATTTGGTTTTCCCATCCCATTCTCCTATAGGCTCATGTTTAAAATTAACATCAATTTTTCGTCCTTTTTTCATGACACCATGATGTCCTAAAATGGTTGTATAACCTGCATCTCGAAGTAACGAAGTAAATGGTTTGAATTGTACGTCTAAAGGTACATCTCGATTACTTCGATGATTATGAGTATTTGTTTTTACTTGATGTGTACCAATCATCATTGCAGAACGACTTGGTGAACAAATTGGGTTTGTTACAAAAGCATTATCAAAACGAATGCCTCCTTCTGCCATTTTATTAAGATGAGGTGTTTTGACTGCTGGCATTCCGTAGCATTCTAAATCTAAGCTCATATCTTCTGCCATTATCCAAATGATATTTGGCTTTTCTATTGCAATCTCCTTTTCTTGTGATTTACAGCTAGATAAACTAGCTAACAGAATTATTAAAAATAGTCTTGTCATAATTGTTACTCTTTAAATACACCACCAGAATATGGGTAATGTTCAATTTTTACACTTTCTGTTTTCAAGATTATGTTCATTTCATCCACTATTTCAGGGTATTGAAAAGATAAATCTGTTATTTCGTAAATGTCTTTTTCTAAATCGTATAATTCTGTTTTATAAGAATTTGCATTCCTTACTGCTTTCCATTTACCTTTACGCGCAGCTTGTTTAAACCCTTTAACCGATTTCCCTTCCTGAATTTCCCAGTACAAATGGTCATGTTTTTTCTGCTCTTTGTTTAGTAATTCTGGTAAGAATGAAATACCATCTATGTTATCTGGTGCTTTTGCTCCAGTAATTTCAGCAATAGTTGGCATAATATCAATAAATCCTGAAGGATGATTTGTTACTTGTCCTGCTTTTATTTTTCCTTTCCAATAAACAATCATTGGTTCTCTAATTCCTCCTTCATATAAATCACGTTTATAACCCTTTAATCCAGCTGAAGATTTAAAAAACTCATGACTATGTTTTAAATGTTTTTTAAAACGATGAGAACCTGTCCAAGGGCCATTGTCACTAGTAAATATTACAATTGTATTGTCCAATTCTCCGCGTTGCTCTAGGGTATTAAAAAGTCGCTCAATTTGTTCGTCCAGCATTGTAACTCGAGATGCATATAACCTGTCATATTCAGGGAAACCTTTGTCTTTATATAAGTCGTTTTTACGCACTTCATATTCGTTTGCATGAGGTGTTCTATAGGACATATACAAAAAGAATGGTTTATCGTCTTCTTTCTCTTCTAGAAATTGTAGTGCAAAATTGGTTCTAAACTCATCTAAGCACTTGTATTTATCATATTCGTAAAGTATTGAATCTTGATTGTTGTTTACCCAATGTATGCGTTCATCTATTTCAATACCTTTTATATTTTTCCCCCATTGTTCTTGTACTGCATAATCAAAACCCCTTCCTTTTGCCCAAGTAGACAAGTCATTTGGAACACCAAGGTGCCATTTGCCAATCATTGCAGATTGATAACCTGCGCTTTTAAGCATTTCTGGAATTATAGTTTCAGATTTTCTCAATGGAACTCTATCGGATTTATTTCCAAATTGACCTTTGTTACCACGAATACTTACATGACCTGTATGTAAACCAGTCATTAAAACAGCTCTTGAAGGTGAACACACAGCTGTTCCAGCATAAAAATCTGTGAATCTCATCCCTTTAGAAGCTAAATCGTCTAAAAAAGGTGTTTTTATTATTTCCTGCCCATAAACGCCTAACTCTCCATAACCCATATCATCTGCTAATAACAAAATGATGTTTGGTTTTTTTGTTTGGGTAGTTTGATTAGCTTGCGCCTTAGTTTCAGATTCTTTTTTATCCGTTCTACATGAGTTTAAAACTAAAACTCCAAAAATGAATAAACTTAAAAGTTTTAATAATTTCATTAAATGCTTTTTTAATTTATTAATATGTTGGAACTGCTTCTTTTTCCCAAGCTGCTATTTCTTTTTTCAATTGGGCTTCGATTTCTAAATTAGTTCCAATTAAATCGTTTTGCTCGCTAATGTCTTCAACAACATTAAATAATTGAAACTTCCCACTATGGTATTTTACTAATTTCCAATCACCTGAAATAACTGCTGCATATTGGTCTTCGTAGCTTCTAAAGAAATATAAATTACGATTTGCAATCTCTTTTCCTTTTAATAAAGGCATTAAACTGACACCTTGTATATCTTTATTCTCATATTTTTTACCTGAAGCAATTTCAACTAAAGTTGGATATAAATCTATGGATTGAACTGGAACATTAGAAACCGTATTTGGAGTTGTCACTTCTGGATAATAAATCATGAATGGCACTCTTGCTCCACCTTCTCCTAAAGTATTACCACCTTTTTTACCCCCACTTAAAGGTGCATTTGTGTAAGCGCCTCCCTGATCTGATAATACAATTACAACTGTATTGTCTGCAATTCCCTTTTCTTCCAAAGCTTTTCTAACACGACCAACAGACTCGTCCATGGCTTCTACCATGGCCGCATGATGTGCATATTTCCCTTCTAATCCTGCATCTTGATATTTCTTCAATAAATCTTTTCTTCCTACTGAAGGTCCATGGACAGAATAATACCAGAACGATAACATAAATGGTTGGTCGTTATCATAACCTTTTATAAAATCGACTGCGCCATCGGTTAATACATCTGTAAGATAATCGCCTTCTTTATAATTCTTCATGAAACCTTTTGGGTCACCATCTTTAAAAAACGGGAAATAATAACTTTTTGGATGCCCATGGTCTGTTGTTCCAAACTCTTCATCAAAACCTTGATCTATTGGATAACGTCCTTGATGACCAAGATGCCATTTACCAACAAAGTAGTTGTAATAGCCATATTCTTTCAGCCTTTCGGCATACGTGATTTCTTCAAGAGGTAAGTAGTTTCTTGAAGGTCGTTGCACAGGGTCAGTAGGCCATAAGTTATATTCTGCATCTGGATTATTTGGATCTATTGAAATATGTCTTGGCATACCCAAACGGATTGCTTCCTTGCCTGTTAATAAAGACAATCTACTTGGACTACACGTAGGTGTTGGAATATAAGCTCTATTAAAATCTAAACCTTCTTTTTTAAGTTGATCTATATTTGGAGTGTTGAATGTGTTGTTTCTATAACCAACATCGGACCATCCATAATCATCAACAAACAATAAAACTATGTTTGGTTTATTAATTAATACTTTGTCCCGAAATGTTTCCTTATTAGCATTTACATCTTTGTTTTTACAAGAAAAAATAAGACTAATAATAAATAATAGTTTGATAAATTTGAAATTCATTTCATTTGTGAGTTAAAAAAATTAAAATTTTACTTTAGCAATTTAGTTACAACTTCCATCAGTAGGTTTTGTTACGTTCGGACAACCGTCAATTGCATTTGTAGGAAATATAAAAAAATCTTCTTGTTCAAAATCAGTATTAGTCTTTGTTATATTCCCAACAATTACTTCGTAACAACCATTATCTGGACCAGTACAACCACCTTCAGCAGCAGCATTATCTCTAACAGCTCCAATGGAATGACCTGGAGTACTTTCGTTATCAGGATTCTGGCATTTTAAAATAAGCTCTTTTCTATCATCACAATCAAAATATTTAAAATCCTTTCCTTTAATCTGAGCGCCTTGACCACCTGTTACGGTTATATCTCCAATATATGATCTACTATCAAACGTACCTTTTCTTTCAATAAGACCAGGTTTACTTCCGATGAAACCAGCTGCTATTTGTATAGCATGGGTAGAATTAATTGCCAAAATACCTTCAATATCTACACGACCTTGGTCTACGCGATGAGGCGACATATTAAACGCTGCATCTCCGCTTCTAGATGTTAAATTTCTTCCAACAACATCATCAACAGTAACTTTATTTACTTGATTGGTTGCTGCCGCACCAGTTTCTACTCTTAAAGTAACACCACCCTGTCCGTCAAGGTTTTTATATAAAACACTTTTACCTGTTTGCATTTGCACCACACCATAACCAACATGCATACCAGTCATAACAACATCTTTTATAACACCACTAAAAGATGCTTCATCAACATTTTGATTAGAAGGCAAATTAAGAACGATATTTGAAAATCTAGAGTAATTATCTGTTAAACTTAAACCAGAAAACTTAAAATTCTTTACATTACCAAACTCAACAAATCTTACACCAATATCATCTCCAGAGGGAATAAGACCTTTAAACCATGTTGAAGTATCTGTATTATCTTCATCTGAATTCGTAATTGCAACATTTTCAACATAAAAATCCTCACCAACTAAAAACATATTTATATTTCTACCAGCAACACTACCACTTAGGTCTGGTTGAATCACTACATCTGAATCTATTTTAATATGAATATTAGATCTTAGTTGAACTTCCTTTAAACAATATGTGCCTTTTTGAATTTTAATAATTCCACCGCCTGTGCTTGACAAAGACTCGATTTGTTGATTTAAAAGTTGACTGTCTTCTAGACTACAATCACCATTAAGATTTGCAATTACCTCTGTTGAAGGTATTTTATCTATATAAAACCTATCTTCATTGTCTGTTAATCGGTCTGTTGTAGATTCACCTTGAAAAAACAAATTATTTATTTCCTCCTCTTCTTCTTGAATATCATCATTATTTGATTCTGAAGAACAAGCAACAAAAAGCAAGACAGTTAAAACTAAAAAGCTATTTTTATATTTAATAATCATCCATATTTAATTTTATCAATGTAAATATCATATGATACTATTAAATATTTGTTCTCTCTAGTTTAAAAATTGTATTTGAGCGTAAATAAACTCTATTAGCTTAAGAAAAAGCACTAACCCAATCATTCATATCATCAACCATAATTAATAATACGTTAGGTTTTTCTTGTGAAAAACTAAGTAACGTGATTAATGATAAACAATGGATAAATAATAATTTTTTCAACATGAATGGTTTATTTTAATATTAGTTTTTTTATGGATTTGTTTTCAATGTTCACAAAGTACACACCTTTTTTTAAATGACTTAAATTGAGTGTATGTGTTAAATTCGAGGCATTTAATTCTGCTTTAAAAACTTCTTTCCCAATAACATTAAAAATTGAAATAGTTTCAATTTCTTTGTTTGCTAGGAGTGTAAGTTTTCCGTTAGTGGGATTTGGATACATAAAAACGTTATTGAAATTATTATCTTCAATTGATAACGTTCCGTTTTCCAATGGGTTTCTTGGGTTTGGAGTATCTCTATAATCTGCTGGAATCCAAAAATTCACACCATCTATGGATTCATTACAAATTTCATAGTCATCGTAACTATTTATGAAAAATGCATTTGGAGGTAAATAATGCGCTTCAATATTATACCCTATTGCAGTAACTTCTGAAACTGGCAAATCTATATCGTAATGACCCGGTTTATCTTGCTCTGATAAAACAGCACCAATTGCTGGTCCGTTTCTACTTTCACCATCTATATTTAGTGTTGTAGAAATTCCAATACCATTAGAGCGTTCTACACGTAATTGACATGGTATATATCTTAATCTTTTAGATGGATGTAATTGTGCATCTTGACCAAAGATAGCAGTCACGTTTCTTACTATTGAAGAGCTATCAAAAGAACCAGGAGTTAATCCATTTGTTTCTTGTTCATCTGTCGTAAATCCAGCGGACCAGACAACACCACCTTCGCAGCTCGTTGCTGTAATATTTCTCATATCAAAAAATCCTTGGTCTAAAGTATGTGGGGAAAGTTGTAATGCACTTTGACCATTGGTGCATTCAAGATTTCGTCCATAAATATTAGTGAGTTTAATGGCTTCAAAAAGGGCTCCAGATGTATATTGGATTAAATCAAAACCCGTTTCTAATCTTAAGGCAACACCTCCAACACAGGATAAATCTCTAAACAGTATATTTTTGCCTGCTTGTGTTTGTACCAAACCATAACCATAATGACCATTAACCATTGAAGCATTCTCAATGATACCATTTTGTGGCACACCTCTTACCGAATTAATTACACCGTTTGAAGTTGTATAATTAGTTCCAAAAGCTAAAGAAGAAAACTCGGTATAGCTATCTATAATATGAAAATTAGCTATTTTAAAATTACTACAATATTTAAAATTTATAACTCTTATTCGAAGTGTTGAGGCCAACCCTGTTAAGTCGAAATTAAATTTACCACCTACACCAATTATACTAAAATTGGTTATTCCAGCATTATTGTCGGCATCAAACATCGCGTTATTTACTCCTGGTGTTGGATTGTAAGGCAGAATGGTTGTGCCAGCATCCATTTCGATATGCACGTTAGATTTTAAAGGAACTTCAAGAATTCTATATGTTCCTGCTTGCACAGTAATGGTTCCTCCAGAAGCAGTTAAGGCGTTGATAGCATTAATAAACAATAGAGAGTCGTCTCCGGTTCCTACAGAAGGACTGATGGTTTGTGTTCCAGTACCTACGGTTGGATTATAAAATGAACTGTCTGGTGGTGTTTGAGATTGAATAGGTAAAACTAAACCTAGAATAAAAAGTATTAATGCAGCGTATTTAGTTTTCATATTAAGAGTTTTTAAAGTATTACAAATTAAAAAGACAATAATAGAATAATTGTCTTTGTTGGTTTTATAATTGTTTCTGATAGTAAATAAATTGTTTATTCCCAAATGATTGGCATAAATACAGTCATTTCACTAACACCTCTATTACTCCACGCGTAGTATGGTATAAAGGTAGCTTCAAATGGTTGCCATGACTTTTTTTCTAATGTTCTATACATTTTGTTTTCTTTATCAGATGTCAATAAAACATGTCCTTTTAAAGTTGTGACTCCACCTAAAAAACCAGCTTCTTTTTGTGAAGTTAATTTTATATCCGAAGGAAGATATACATCTAATACATTTGTGTTTTTTGGTAAATCTGGAGTTTCTATACAATACACAACGGGTCCTCTTTTAATTGCGGCTTGATTTCTAACTTCTTCAATTTTTCTATGACCCACAACTAATTCCGATTTCATTGGCATATTTAAAGAAATTATATCTCCTTTTTTCCATTTTCTATTAAAAGTAACATACTCACCTTCTTGAAGCGTTATGTTTTCATTTTTACCATTTATAGAAATTGAACTTTCTTTAGCCCATTCTGGAATTCTTAATAGAATATCGAAAGCATTGTCTTTGCATTCTTCTACAGTAAAGTTAACATCACCATCCCATGGGTAATCAGTTTTTTGTGTTAATTTAATTTTTGAACCATCTAGCAAGTTTGTTTCTAGGGTATTTCCGCCATATAGATTTACTGCAAGTCCATTATTGGTTAAACTATAAGACCAAGTTGATAGTTTTGCAATGGTTCTAACTAAATTTGGAGGACAACAAAAACATGGGATATAAGGGACTCTTGTTGGATAATCGGTGCCTCCCATTTTATGATCAAAACTTCTTCTTAAGGGATTTGTATAGAAAAAATTAGTACCACCAAGATCGATACCCGATAAAGCGCTGTTATACATAACAGTTTCGATAACATCTGCATATTTAGATTCTCCTTTTACACTCATCATTCTATAGTTAAACATCGCGTTACATAAGTTGGCACATGTTTCATTATAGGCATTTGCATTGTGCATTTCATAATCTATTGTAAAGGCTTCGTGTACAAAATCTCTATGAGACGAACCTCCATCATGTTTTTGTCCGCAAGCTCCAGTAATAAACATTTTCTGATTTACAATATTACCCCATATACGATCTAAAGCTTCAATTAACGCTTGCTCTCCTGTTTCGGCATAAACATCTGCAGCACCAGCATAATAATATAAAGCCAAAACGGCATGACCAACAGCTTCTTTAGATTTCCTCAACGGAATTCTTTCTTGTGTCATATCGCCTATGTTTCTATAGCTTACTGTTGGGTCTACAACTACTTTAGACATACCACGCATGTTTATGAAAATTTCTGCAAGTTCTAAATATCTTTTGTCCTTAGTGGTTCTGTACAATTCTACTAAACCCATTATTTGTACTTGATTAAAACCAAATCGTGCTAATTCTTTTGGTTGAGGCTGAAAAACATCGTACAAATTGTTGGCATTTTTTATTGCAATGTCTAAAAAGTTGCGTTTACCTGTTAATCTATAATGCGTTAAGGCACTTATATATAAATGGCCACTATTATACATTTCGTGGTTTTTTACTTCAGAAAAAGGTTTCTTTCCGGGAATTGTTATTTGAGTTTGTAAATACCCGTTTTCCAATTGTGCTTTTCCAATGATTTCGATATAATTATCAATTTCTTCTAATATTTTGTCGTCTTTGTTTATGGCATAGATGTATAATGAAGCTTCCATCCATTTGTAAAAATCGCCATCGTGCCAAAACATTCCTTCGTGTTTCCCTTTTTTTAAACCAGCTGCAATTTTAAAATTGTTTAAAGCATAACCTGTATCGCCAGTTAATAATTTTCCCATGCTAGGAACCATTACTTTTTCTGCTAATTCAAACTTATCTGCCCAAAAACCATCTGTCCAAACACAATCGCCAATATTTATATTTTTAAACTTTACATGTTTACTGTTCGAATAATCGACACTTCCAATACCTTGATTTTTTAGGTTAGCAGATTTTTCGGCAGATACATTAGAAACAACTTCAAGTTTTGTGTCAAGAATCTCAGATTTAGCAAGACCTTTATTTTCTTGTTTACAAGATGTTAAAGCAAAAAAGATTAAAGTGATAAGTAAGGATAGTTTTTTCATTTTATGCTTTTATTTTAAAGGTTTTATATTAAATTCAAAGTTGTATTTACCTGAGTTAATTAGGTAATGAGGTAACATTTCAGATAATGTTCCACCTATTCCCATTTGTATTAAATCTAAGTTTAGAGTGTAAAATCCTTGAGGTTTTAATTCGTATGGGTGTTTAGCTTTTTCTAGGTTTTCTGATGAATACGGCCAAATTGAAAATCCAAACTCTGGCTTTCCAGATATTTGAATTCCTGAATTGTTATTTGTTGTTAGCTGAAGCCATCTCACATCG